>NZ_JACVUD010000018.1:0-55092 GCF_016624905.1 Stenotrophomonas sp. S49
CACCCAAGGTGCCAGATCGGCAAGAGATAAGATCCACGCCATGCGTGGATGAAGCCCTCAGCCCCCGCCCGCCTTCCAGTAATACCGCACCACATGGAAGAACACCGGCGCGGCGAAGCACACTGAATCCAGCCGATCGAGCATGCCGCCATGGCCTTCGATCATGTGCCCCCAGTCCTTGATGCCGCGGTCGCGCTTGATGGCCGACATCACCAGGCCGCCCCAGAACCCCATCAGGTTGATCAGCAGGGACAGCCCGAACGCCTGCAGCGGCGTGAACGGGGTGATCCACCACAGCGCCGCACCCAGCGCGCTGGCGCTCAGCACCCCGCCCACGAACCCTTCCACCGTCTTCGACGGCGACAGCTTCGGTGCGATCAGGTGCCGGCCCAGCAGCTTGCCCCATATGTACTGCAGCACATCGGATGACTGCACCACGATCACCAGGAAGGCAAACAGCAGCACGTTGCGCGCCGGGTCATGGCCGGGCACCTGCAGGTTCAACAGCAGCGGCACGTGCGAAATGCAGAACACGCAGATCATCAGCCCCCACTGCACCTTGGCCGTGCGCTCGAGGTAGTGGGTGGTATCGCCGCCGATGGTCGACAGGATGGGCAGGAACAGGAACGCGTAGACCGGAATCAACAGGGTGTACATGCCGTACCAGTCGATCCACACCAGGTAGTACTGCCACGGCAGCACGATGTAGAACGCCGCCAGCAATGCGTAGTAATCGCCAGACCGGGTAGGCGCCAGGGTGATGAATTCGCGCAGCGCGAACAGCGAAATGATGGCGAACAGCACGATCACCCCGGCGCGGCCGAACAACAGCGCGCCACCCACCACGATCGCCATCACCCACCACGCGCGGATGCGCGAGACCAGATTGGCAATGACCGCGCTGGGCTGGCCGCGCTGGCGCCAGCGAAGGGTCTCGGCCACCACCGTGGCCAGCACCAGCACCGCGCCGATGCCGCCGAACAGCAGACCGGTCTGCTCGCCCACGCTCTGCGTGGCCAGATCGCCGGACACATCGATCAAGAAGCTCATGCGCGGCCCCCGTTCGGTGCCAGGTCAAGCAGCGCCTGCCGGCTGCGCGCCAGGAACGCCGCCTTGTCCTCTTCGGCCTGCAGGCGCAGCGGTGCGCCGAAGGTTGCCGTGCACAGCAACGGCAGCGGCAGGAAGCGGCCCTTGGGCATCACCCGCTTCAGGTTGTCAATCCACACCGGTACGAACTCCAGTTCCGGGCGCTGCCGCGCCAGATGGTAGATGCCACTCTTGAAGGGCAGCAGCGGCTCCTCGCCGGTGTTGCGCGTGCCTTCCGGGAACAGGATCAGCGAACAGCCTTCATCCACCGCATCGCGCAGCACCTGCAGAGGATCCTGCTGGCGGCGCGCGGCCTCGCGTTCCACCAGCACGCCGTTGAATACCGCATCGATCAGGTAGCGGCGCAGGCCATCGCGCTGCCAGTACTCGGCCGCAGCCACCGGCCGCACCTGGCGGCGCAATGCGGGCGGCATCGACGACCAGATCAGCACGAAGTCACCGTGGCTGGCATGGTTGCCGTAGTACACGCGGTGGTCGCTGGAGGGCGCGCAGCCGATCCACAGCGCGCGCGCACCGGTCAGCACATGGATGGCGCCACTGCAGGCGCGGGCAATCATTCTTGCGAACATCACCTTCCCCTCAGGTCTGCGGCCACAACACGGCCAGCAGCACTGCCACGAACTGCAGCGCGGTGAACAGATACTGGCGCAGCAGCAGGCCGCGCATGCCCGCCCAGCGCGCGTCCCAGCCACGCAGCGGCGCATCGGCCGGCAGCCGGCGCAGCCCGGCCACGTGCAGGGCCTGGTCGACCCGGTGCGCTGCCGCCTCGCCCTGCAGACCTTCCTGCAGCAGCAACTGCAGCAGGCTGGCATCCAACTGCACGCGCACCGCGAAGTACGCCTGCACCAGGCCCAGCGCCACGCTCAGCAGCACCAGGCCGGCGGCGATCATCGCCAGCCCCGGCTCGATACCCAGCAGCAACAGCCCCACCAGCAACAGTCCCAGCGACAGCACGGCGGGCCAGCGGCCCTGGCGCAGCAGCAGGTGGATCATCGGCAGGTCCGGGGCCTGGCTCATACGGTGGTCTCCTGTGCGGCAGCGGCCGCGATCGCCAACAGGTGAACGTCGTGCAGCACGATGGACGGCCGTGCCTGGCGCACCTGCGCCACCGCCTGCGCGGCATCGCCAGCGCGGCCGCTGCACAGCAGCCAGGTCGCCACGCTGGCGGCACTGCGCGAATAACCCAGCGCGCAGCACACCAGCAGCGGCCCCTGCGCGTGCAGGCGCTCGATCGACGCGGCGGCGGCGCGCAGCTGCGCAGCGCTGGGCACCACCAGGTCCAGCATCGGCACGCCGGCATGGACCGCGCCCGGGGCGCGGCAGGACAGCTCGGCACAGGTATCAACCACGCCCTGCAGCGGCGCCGGCAAGCGGCCGCTGGGCAGGCGCCCCAGCCACACACCATCGGCCACCTGTACCGGCTGCGGCGCACGCCGTGTCCACAGCCGCGAATTGATCCATGCCGCGGCCAGGTACGGCGCCAGCAGCCAGCGTGCGGCCATGCTCAGCCGGCCATCGGCGCGCTTCTGGAACACCGCCGTGCCCAACCCCGCATACGCCAGTGCCACCAGCAGCAGCGACAGCACCGGCCACAGCAGCCACAGCGCCGTGCCGCGCCACTGCAGCACCGGCAGCAGCAACACGGCCGCCCCCAGCAGGTACAGCAGCGCCAGGCGCCATCGCTTCGGGTCGCGCGCGGTGCGCCATGCACGCAGCGGTGGCACGCCCTGGTCGGGCCACAGCCACACGCACAGCCAGCCCACCAGCAGCCCGGTGGGTACATCGACGAAGTGGTGCTGGAAGGTGGTCAGCACCGAAATGCCGATCAGCAGCGCCCACCCATGCAGCACCCAGCGCCACGCGCCGTGCAGGTACTGGGCGAACTTCACCCACAGCACGATCAGCAGCACGATGTGCAGCGACGGCGCCTGGTTGAACGGCTTGTCGAAGCCCAGCAGCACATCGAACAGCCAGCCGAATACGCCGTCGATCTCCGGCCGCTGGAAACTGAAGCGCAGCGGCCACAGCAGGAAGCAGCTCACCGCGATCAGCTGCGCACTGAACAAGCGCAGCGCGTGCCGGTCCAGTTCCAGCCGCTGCCGGCACAGGAACAGCGAAATGGCATAGAACAGATCGATGGACCAGTACGGCACGATGGTCCAGGCCACGAACGGAACGTGGGCTTCCCAGGCGAAGGCCAGCACCGGCACGTCGGTGTGGCGACCGGCCATCCAGTTGGCAAAGCCGTAACTGGCGAAGAAGAACGGCCCCAGAAGCACCAGCCACAACAGAGCGCGCCGCCAGGGGCGCGCCATGGGGGCCACCGGGGTGGCAGCGACGGCAGACATCAACCGACCCGGCGCGCCAGCGACACGGTGAAGATGCCGAACGCATCGATGCGCTGGGCGACCTTCTGGAACCCGGCCAGGCGCACCAGCTCGTCCATCTCCTGCTGGGTACGGCGGCGCATCACCCACGCCGCGCCGCCGCGGTGGCTGGTGAGCGCACGCGCGATGAACTCAAGCTGCGGATGCCACGGCTGACCGGTATAGGCCAGGTAACCGCCCGCCGGTACGGTCGCGGCAATGCCCTGCAGCGAGCGCAGCACCGCATCGTTGTCGGGGAACAGCTCGTACAGGCCCGATACCACCGCCAGCGTCGGCGCCGGGTCCACCTTCGCCAACTGCGCCGGGTCGAATGCATCGCCCTGTTCGAAGCGGGCGATATCGGCCGCCCCCAGGCGTTCAATCAAGGCCTGGCCCTGGGTCACGTTCAGTTCGCTGAAATCGCGCAGCACGATGCGCTCGGCGCGCTGTTCGCCCTGCCCCAGTGCTTCCAGCACGTAGCGCCCGTGGCCTGCGGCCACGTCCAGCACGCGTACCGGCGCGCCCTGCCCGCGCAGGCGCTGGGCGGCGTCGCGCAGCAGTTCCTGCAGGTGCTGGCCGCGCACGCGGATGCCGCGCCAGCCGATCGCATCCAGATAGTTGCGGTCGACCATGCGGCCCAGCGGGCCCTTGCCCCGCGCCTGGTCGCGGTAGATGTAATCGAGCGTGCTGCCCGAATCGAAGCCGGTCTGCAGGCCCAGGGCAATGCCTTCAGAGAGCGTGCCGCCGACACGCAGGCCGCCACGCACCACGCGCCAGCGCAGGTCGGCCAGGCTGTTGCACTCCGGCGGCCAGGCCAGGATTTCCGATTCTTCGAAGGTCGGGCCGTGGCGGTGCGCATCGCGCCGCGACAGTTCGCGCAGCGGCTCGTCGAAGCGTGCCTGGATGAAGCTGCGGATGCGTGCCAGCGCCGGTGCGCGGTCACGCTCGCCCAGGGTGTCGTGGAAGAAGCCCGGCAGGTGCACGCGCTCCTTGATCGGGCTGGACAGGCGTTCGTAGAAGCGGTCCTGCGGGCCCCGGTGCACGACGAAATCCGAACCGGAGACCAGCAGCTGCACCGGCACGCTGATCGCCTGCGCGTCGGCCACGACGCGGTCGGCCGCCTCGTACAGGCCCAGCAGCACGCGCACCGAAATCGGCCGGGTGATCAGCGGATCGGTGCGATAGCTTTCCACCCGCGCCGGGTCGTGGGTCAGCCACTGCGGCTTCACGTAGCTGTTGACGAAGAAGTTGCCGCGCAGCTTCTGCATCAGCGCCAGCCCCGCCCGCGCGAACGGCACGTACAGCTTCACCTTGAACGCCGGCGAGGCCATCACCAGCGCGCGCAGGCGCGGCGCGTAGTCATGCACCCAGGTGGCGGCCACCACCGCGCCCACGCTCTGCGCGATCACCACGATGTCCTCCACCGCGATGCCGTGCTCGGCGCCGATATGGGCAATGAAGCTGTCCAGGTCGCGGACCAGCGCCGGGAACCCGGGGGCATCGCCGCGCGCACCAGGCGAATGGCCATTGCCACGCGCATCCCACGCGAAGAAGGCGATATCGGGCAGGTCCAGCTCATCGACCAGGTGGGTGACCCGGCCGGAATGTTCGTGGCCGCGATGCAGCAGCACCACGGCCTTGCTGGGCGTGGTGCCCGTGGTGCTCGCCCAGTACCGGTAGAACAGCGGTACCTGGTCGAAGCTGTGGAATTCCCGTTCCTGCGCCTGACGCATGCAATCTCCGTATTGTCGTGATGTTTACTGCGGTGAAACCGCCGATTCCTGCAGGCCCCGGCGCACCCGGTTGAACAGCGTCACCGCGCACAGCAGTGCGGCCACGCCCGCCACCCACGTCACCGTGGCGGCCCCCACCCAGCCGAAGGCCAGCAGCAGGCCCAGCACCCCGATCACGAAGGCGCGGTCGCTCTTGCCCATGGGCCCATCGTAGCGCCGGCTGGCGCCGACCATCAGGCCCAGTACGCCGGTGTATTCGCTCAGGGCCGCCGCCCAGGCCAGCAGCCACAGCGCCACCGGGTTCACGCCCGGCACGCTGAGCAGGCTCAGGTACAGCGCGGCGTCGGCAATCACATCGCACAATTCGTTCAGATAGGCGCCCAGCCGCGACTGCTGGCCGAACTCGCGGGCCAGCATGCCATCCACGGCGTTGAGCGCCATGCGCAGCAGCATCCACAGCGGCAGCAGCAGGTACAGCAGCGGTTGCGCCGGGGCGCAGCACCACACGGCGGCGGCCACCAGCAGCGAGACCACGGCGGCGGCCACGGTCACCGTGTTGGCGGTGATGCCGAGGCGGTACAGACCGCGCACGGCCGGACGCAACAGGTCCTGGAAACGTCCTTTCAATGCATAGATCGACACGATCTGAACCCGCTGATCCCTGGCAGTTCCGGCATAGCCTACCCCATGGCGTGCCCGGCCCAGCATGCCGATACGGGCGCTTGTACGCACCGGGGGCAGGAAACCGCCCCGCGCAGCGCCCGCCACCGGCCCCCACGAACTACAATATCGGCCCCGCTCCGCTGCCGATTGCCCTGTCCCCATGACTGCTGATCTGTTGCCCGTCCGTCGGGCGCTCCTTTCCGTTTCCGACAAGACCGGCCTGGCTGAGCTGGCCACCGCGCTGGCTGCCCGCGGCGTCGAGCTGCTGTCCACGGGCGGTACCGCCAAGGCCATTCGCGACATGGGCCTGGCCGTGAAGGACGTGGCCGACGTCACCGGCTTCCCGGAAATGATGGACGGCCGGGTCAAGACCCTGCATCCGATGGTGCACGGCGGCCTGCTCGGCCGTTCGGGCCTGGATGACGCGGTGATGGCCGAGCACGGCATCGGCGCCATCGACCTGCTGGTGCTGAACCTGTATCCGTTCGAAGCGGTCACCGCCAAGGCCGACTGCACCCTGGCCGACGCGGTGGAGAACATCGATATCGGCGGCCCGGCCATGCTGCGCTCGGCGGCCAAGAACTTCGCCCGCGTGGCGGTCGCCACCGACCCGTCGCAGTACGCCGAACTGCTGGCCTCGCTTGAAGCCAACGACGGCCAGCTGAGCGCCGCCACCCGCTTCGCGTTCTCGGTGGCCGCGTTCAACCGCGTCGCCCAGTACGACGCGGCCATCAGCAACTACCTGTCGGCG
The DNA here is from genome assembly GCF_016624905.1 of Stenotrophomonas sp. S49. NCBI lineage: Bacteria > Pseudomonadati > Pseudomonadota > Gammaproteobacteria > Lysobacterales > Lysobacteraceae > Stenotrophomonas > Stenotrophomonas sp. S49. The sequence continues at coordinate 6,621 of NZ_JACVUD010000018.1, forward strand.
GTCACCGCCACCGACGCCGCCGTGCCGGTGCGTGCCGAATACCCGGCGCAGATGAATTCCACCTTCGTGAAGGTGATGGACCTGCGCTACGGCGAAAACCCGCACCAGAGCGGCGCGTTCTACCGCGACCTGTACCCGGTGCCGGGCACCCTGGCCACCTTCCAGCAGCTGCAGGGCAAGGAACTGAGCTACAACAACCTGGCCGATGCCGATGCGGCGTGGGAATGCGTGCGCCAGTTCGACGCGCCGGCCTGCGTGATCGTCAAGCACGCCAACCCGTGTGGCGTGGCCGTGGGTGCCGGCAACGGCGATGCCTATGAACTGGCCTACGCCACCGACCCGACCAGCGCCTTCGGCGGCATCATCGCCTTCAACAAGCCGCTGGACGCCGCCACCGCGAAGGTGATCCTGGACCGCCAGTTCGTGGAAGTGCTGATCGCCCCGGACTACGAGCCGGCCGCGCTGGAATACGCGCAGAAGAAGGCCAACGTGCGCGTGCTGCGCATCCCGCACGGTGATGGCCTGAACAACTTCGACAGCAAGCGCGTCGGCTCGGGCCTGCTGCTGCAGTCGTCGGATAACCGCGGCATGACCCGCGACGAACTGAAGGTGGTCAGCAAGCTGGCGCCGACCGACAAGCAGTTCACCGATCTGCTGTTCGCCTGGAACGTGGCCAAGTTCGTGAAGTCCAATGCGATCGTGTACGCCAAGGACAACCGCACCATTGGCGTGGGCGCCGGGCAGATGAGCCGCGTGTACTCGGCACGCATCGCCGGCATCAAGGCCGCCGACGCCAACCTGGTGGTCGAGGGTTCGGTGATGGCCTCCGATGCGTTCTTCCCGTTCCGCGACGGCATTGATGCCGCGGCCGCGGCCGGCATCAAGGCGGTGATCCAGCCGGGCGGTTCGATGCGCGATGCGGAAGTGATCGCCGCCGCCGACGAACATGGCCTGGCCATGGTGTTCACCGGCGTTCGCCACTTCCGCCACTGATACAGGGAGCGACACGGATGTCTGCAGTCTCTTTGAAACCGCTCACCGTGCTCGCTTTGGCCGGCACGGTCCTGCTGGCCGGCTGCACGCCGGCCGCCGATCCCGCGCCGGCTGCTGCCCCTGCAGCGCCGGCCGCCACGACGGTGGCGGCCGAACCGGCCACGCCGATCAGCCGCACCGCCCGCCTGCAGGCTTTCCTGGCCCAGCGTTACGGCCAGGGTGCCGCGCTGTCGGGTGACTGGCGCGGCAGCTGGACCCAGGACGGCGAAACGCGCCCGGTCAGCTGGCAGGTCTGCGCCGAGCAGCCGGTGGTGAGCGGCGACAGCTGGCAGCAGCTGCTGGCCGTCTGCGGTGCGCTGGTCGAAGCCGGCCACCCGGAACCGGGCACCATCGACTTCTACGTGCTGCGGCCGACGGCCAGCGGCTTCGACGTGGCCGCCGAGCTGACCGGTGGCACCTACGGCAGCAGCGGCCAGCCCGGCACGGTGCAGATTGTGCGCGCGGGCAGCGATTTCTACGGCTTCCGCGTGGAAGACGGCTGGTTCGGCCAGGGCTATTCGCTGATCTCGCAATCGCTGGTGCTGCCTGGCCCGAAGGGCCTGGTCGACACCGGCAGCATGCGCAGCCATATCGACAATGGCGCCGCCTACGATTGCGACGACGCCGACGCGGCCGAAGACTGCCGCAGCAAGGTGTTCAACATCGACTTCAGCCAGCGCTTCGACGACAGCGACCGCAGCGCGCGCGTCTGGCCGCTGCTGGTGGAAGAAACCGGCAGCACCTGCGGTGGCACCGCCGTGCGCCAGCAGCACCGCTTCACCCTGGACCCGAAGACGTGGACCTATTCCTTCCCCGCCGCGCTGCTGCGCGAGGGCTGCGAGTGAGGCACACGGCCTGCCGGGAACGTCGCCCTTCCCTTCCCACGCAATCTGGAATCTCGTGATGAACGTTCTTGTCATCGGCTCTGGCGGCCGCGAACACGCCCTGGCATGGAAGCTGGCCCAATCCCCCCAGGTCAGTGAAGTGCTCGTGGCACCCGGCAATGCCGGCACCGCCACCGAGGACAAGTGCCGCAACGTGGCGGTGAAGGTGACCGACATCGACGGCCTGCTGGCGCTGGCCCAGGCCGAAGGCGTGGCGCTGACCGTGGTGGGCCCGGAAGTGCCGCTGGTGGCCGGCGTGGTCGACCGCTTCCGCGCCGCCGGCCTGCGCATCTTCGGGCCGACCGCCGCCGCTGCGCAGCTGGAAGGCAGCAAGGCCTACGCCAAGGATTTCCTGGCCCGCCACAACATTCCCACCGCGTTCTACGCCGTGCACACCGAAGTTGACGCGGCGCTGGCCTACATCCGCGACAAGGGCGCCCCGATCGTGGTCAAGGCCGACGGCCTGGCCGCCGGCAAGGGCGTGATCGTGGCGATGACCCTGGCCGAGGCCGAAGACGCCGTGCGCGACATGCTGTCGGGCAATGCCTTCGGCGACGCCGGTGCGCGCGTGGTGATCGAGGAGTTCCTGGACGGCGAGGAAGCCAGCTTCATTTCCATGGTCGATGGCGTGCATGCGCTGCCGATGGCCACCTCGCAGGACCACAAGCGCGTGGGCGACGGCGATACCGGCCCGAACACCGGCGGCATGGGCGCCTATTCGCCGGCACCGGTGGTCACCGCCGAAGTGCATGCGCGGGTGATGCGCGAGGTGGTGAACCCGACCGTGCAGGGCATGATCGCCGACGGCATTCCGTTCACCGGCTTCCTGTATGCCGGGCTGATGATCGATGCCAGCGGCGCACCGAAGGTGATCGAGTTCAACGTGCGCTTCGGCGACCCGGAAACCCAGCCGGTGATGCTGCGCCTGCAGTCCGACCTGGTCGACCTGGTGGAAGCGGCCATCGACGGTCGCTTGGACCAGGTGGAGGCGCAGTGGGACCCGCGCCCGTCTCTGGGCGTGGTGCTGGCCGCCAGGCCGTACCCGGAATCGCCGATCACCGGTGATGTGATTTCCGGCCTGGCCGATGTGCCGGCCAGCGCCAAGGTGTTCCATGCCGGCACCGCGCTGGGCGCGCAGGGCCAGGTGCTGAGCGCCGGTGGCCGCGTGCTGTGCGTGGCCGCGCTGGGCGACAGCGTGCGCGACGCGCAGGCCAATGCCTACGCCGGCGTGGCCAAGGTGAGCTGGGCCAACGAGTTCCACCGCACCGACATCGGCTGGCGCGCGATCGCACGCGAGGGGTGATATGCGGGGTGCAGCCACGCATGGCGTGGCTCTACCCGGGTTGATCGCAGTAGATCCACGCCATGCGTGGATGAACCCCACCAAACGAAAAAGGCCCGGCAATGCCGGGCCTTTGCTTCAGAGGACTGCGTCCAGACCCTTGCGGTCGATCAGGTTCAGAAGCTTCAGCGAGGGCCCGCTCGGCTTCTTTTCGCCCTGCTCCCAGCTGCGGACTGTCGAAACGCTCGTATTGAGCACACCGGCGAATACGGGCTGGCTGAGTTGCAGCGACGCGCGCAGTGCGCGGATCTGGGCACTGCTGTATTCGGGTACGGGCTCCAGACACAGGGCCTCGTACATGCCCATTCGTCGCTTGTCGATGAAGCCGCTGGCATAAAGGCCTGCAGCGCCTTCATGCACCGCATCAAGGATTGGGCTCTTTGCACGTCTACGTTCAACACGCTTGGTCATGGCATATCTCCTGCAGATCGCCGCACATCACTGCTCTGTCCAACTGTGCAGAGCTCATCTTCAAGAACTCAGACGCATATAACTCAAGCGCATCCCGTTCCGCCTTGGTGAGGTTCGCGCGCTCGTTCTTTTCATAGCAGAAGAGAAGGAACCAGTAGCGCCCCAACTGGGTCGCCACGATGGTGCGGGCGCTACCGCGCTTTCCGCGGCCCGGCAGCGCGACGCGTTTCTTGAAGAGACCGCCACCCAGATCGGCATCAATAAGCCCATGACGCATTTCGCTCACCGCGCGGCACAATGCCGAGTCGGACAATGCTGGCTTTCGTGTGCTGCGGTTGAAGCTTCGGGTGCGGAAGACACGTGGCGTGATCATACCGTGCCACCGAGTGGTACGGCGTGAAAATCAGCGTCAGGCTCCTGCATACGTGGGGATTGTGAGCACCTGATCGTCGGTATGGCGGCAGGAAGGAACAGAAGCGGCCCGGCAACGCCAGGCCTGGGCTTCAGGGACGGGAGTATGCAGAATGCGCCAGCATCAGGATTATCCGGACGGCTTTGAGTGTGTCTGGCTGGGTGTTGACCAGACCGGCGCAGTGGCGGCATTCGTCACCGCAGGCGAGGGAGACATCCCTACCGCGCTTCTGCACCAAGCCGCGGTGGACATCTTCGATATCGAAATGATGTGGATGGAGCTGCCGGTGGTTGGCAGGGCCGTCATGCACATGAAGGTTCCCCGTGCCGATGACGGTGTGGCCATGGCTTCGCGCGGCATCCATGTGTACGACTGGAACCGGGGCGGCTACGTGCGCTTTGCCACGCCTGCCTTGGCCATTCAGCACTCGGCACTCAGCCGGGACCTGCAGTTGCTGGCCGGTCTGGCGACCTTCAACACGATCGACTTCCGGCAACACGCATCGATCCCGGTCTGGGCCCTGATGGAGACGACGGGAAAGCCGATGCCATGAGGCAGGATCAGTGCGCGGCAGCCACGCATGGCGTGGCTCTACCGGGGGGCGATGGCACACGGTGGGGATGAACCCACCAAACAAGAAAGGCCCGGCATTGCCGGGCCTTTCCTGTTTCCAACACTGCACCGCGTTACGCGTTGAACAGCGCCCTCATCTTCTTCAGCGCGTTCGCTTCGACCTGGCGGATGCGCTCGGCCGAAACGCCGTACTCATCGGCCAGTTCCTGCAGCGTCACCTTGCTGTCGGCGTCCAGCCAGCGGCGGCGGATGATGTCGCGCGAGCGGGCATCCAGCTCGGCCAGGCCTTCGCGCAGCAGCTGCAGCTGGTTGTCTTCGCTGTCGGCACGCTCGTACGCCATCGACGGGTCTTCGTCGTTGGCGACCAAGAACGCGGCCGGCGACGGCGGGGCGTGTTCGTTGTCCTCATCGCTGGGCGCATCGAAACCGATATCGCGACCGGACAGGCGCGATTCCATTTCCATCACTTCGCGCTCGGACACGTTCAGGTCCTTGGCCACCGCGCTCACTTCGGCCGCGTTCATCCAGCCCAGGCGCGTCTTCGACTTGCGCAGGTTGAAGAACAGCTTGCGCTGCGCCTTGGTGGTGGCGACCTTCACGATGCGCCAGTTCTTCAGGATGAACTCGTGCATTTCGGCACGGATCCAATGCACGGCGAAGGACACCAGGCGCACGCCCATATCCGGGTCGAAGCGCTTGACCGCCTTCATCAGGCCGATGTTGCCTTCCTGGATCAGGTCGCCCAGCGCAAGGCCGTAGCCGTTGTAACCGCGGGCCACGTGCACCACGAAGCGCAGGTGCGAATGCACCAGCTCGCGCGCAGCGTCCAGATCGTCACCGTCGCGGAAACGACGGGCCAGGTCCTGTTCGTCATCGACCGACAGCACCGGAATCTGGTGCACGGCACCGATGTAGGCGTCCAGCGAACCGAGCGCACTGGGAATCGGGAGATTGTTTGCCACAAGGGCAGTAGAGGTGTTCTGGCTCATAGGGCTCATCTTAGCAGTCCGGGTTTTGGACTGCTAAAGCGGTAGGAAGTTCCAGTGTTCCGCAGGCGAAACAATGGGCCGTTCAACATCCATACCCTATCGCGAATTGATGACAATGGCGAGCACGCCCCAGAACGCATCAAACCATTCAAAAACAATCACTTACGCAAAAGCCGGTGGATGAATTGTGCTTTTGGGCCGCAAAATCCCACCACCGCACCCCATTCAGCCCGGCAATGTTGCCGGTCATTCAGCCCCAGGCGGCCCCAGCCCGGCAGTGCCGGGCCAGGCCCGGCAGCCCGGGCCGCGGCCAAAGCTCTCAGTAATAGCCGGACAGGTTCAGGAAGAAGCCCTTGCTCTCGTAGCGCAGCTCGGTCAGGTCGTCGCTGAACTCAGTGAAGTTGTAGCCGGCACCGATCTTGAAGTTCTGCCCGACCTGCCGGTCCACGCCCAGCAGCCACCCCTTCTTGTCGCCGCCGTCGCGCACATCCAGCCAGCGATACTCGGCCAGGCCTTCCCACTGCGACCACAGCCGGTAGCGCAACTGCAGCGCCGAGAAATTCACCCGGCTGTCCAGCCAAGGACCTTCGCCGCGGCCGGTGCGGTAGTCGCCCCAGCGCGCGGCCAGCTTTGCCGCCACTTCCCAGCGCTCGCCGATCTGCCGCACACCCTCCACCGAGATGATCTGCGACTTCTGGTCGTACACGTTGCCGCCTTCCTGGCCCAGCGACGCCACGTCGTACAGATAGGTGTACTTGCCGAACGCGGCCCAGCGCGTGTTGTCATGCGGGCGCCAGGCGACGCCCAGGTTGGATTCCACCAGCTTGGCATCGGCCAGTGCATTGATCCTGTCCTGGGTATCAGCGTAGTTGGCGCGCAGCGCGATGCGCCAGTCCTCGTTGATCTTGTACAGCAGGCGGTTGGTGGTCACCCACTGCTCGCGCTGTTCGGCACCCTGGTCGCGGCGGTATTCCAGCTTGCTGGTCCACTGCGTGTTGGCGTCGGTACGGCCGCCGCTGACACTGTATGCGCGACGATCGACGCGGCCGGTGGTGGCGTCCAGCTTGCCATCCATCACGCTGAAGCCCAGGTTCCAGCCCTGCGCTGGGTAGAAATCCATGCCGAAGGTGTTGACCAGGCCCGCGGTGTCCTCGCGCCGGTCCTTCAGGTACTGGCTTTCGTTGAACACATTTACCTGGTTGCTCAGGCGCCAGCGCTGGCCCAGCGTCCAGCCCGACTGCAGGCCGGTGTCGTACAGCGGGTCGGTGGTGGTGCGGTCGGTGCTGTAGCTGTAGTTGCCGTAGAAGCTGTGTTCGGGGGTCATCCAGTACTCGGCTTCCAGCTTGGCGCCGTCGCCGCGGCTGCCGCTGCTCACTTCGGCGCCCACGCTGGAACGATCACCGAACAGATAGCGCGTGCCCAGGGTCAACAGGTTGTTGTCTTCGTAAGCGCCGCCGTCATCATCCACGGTCAGCTGGCCGGTGCCGTACAGCTCCCACTTGGCGCCGAAGCGCTGCCGGTAGCTCAATGCGGCCAGGGTGCCATCCACGTCCACGCCTGCGTTCTCTTCGCGCACCCGGCGCAGCTCCGCACCCAGTTGGCCGTTGTTGCCCAGCCGCCAGTCCAACGTCAGCTGCGACTGTTCCAGCGCCACGTCGCCGCGTTCGGCGCGGCTCTGGCGGCCATACAGGCTCAGGTTGTCGGTGAAGTAGCCGAGGAACTCGGCGCCGTACTCTTCCAGTGCCACCCCGGTGTCCATGCGCGATACCGAGAAGCCGGCATCCACATCGCGCCACCAGGCGCCAAAGCTCCAGTCCTGCGTGGTCCAGCCCAGCTCGCGCAGGTTGGCGCGTGCTTCCACGGCCCGTGCATCGCCCTTGCGCGCCGCGTTCACCGGGTTGCGCTGGATGAAGCTCAGACCGCCGTTGTCGGAATAGAAGATCGGCGCGGCGGTGGCTTCGCTGCGGGTCTGTTCCAGCTTCAGGTAGGTACCGCGCCCGGCCTGCAGGGTCAGGTCGGCGCCCATCAGGCTGTAGTCGTCGCCGCTGCGGTTCTCGTCCACGTAGGTGCCACCCACCGCCACGTGGTCGCCGAACCATTGCTTGCCACGCAGGCCGGCGCTGACATCGTCGGTGCTGAAGCCCACCGGCACGTACTCGTAATCGACCAGCAGCACCTGGTCGTAGCCGTCCAGCGGCGTGTCGCGGGTGAGCGTGCGCACGTTCTCGCGGGTGATCTGCGAAAGCGCACGGGTCAGCAGGATGCGGCCCTGGATCTCGTTCACTTCGTAATCCACGCCGCGCTGCAGGGTGCTGCGCACTTCGGTACGGCCGGTGGTGCGGTCGCGCACTTCCAGCACCACCTGCTCCGAGCCCGGCAGCAGATCGGTGTGGCGCAGGTAGTACAGGCTGCCGCCGGTGCCCAGGAATTCGCTGTGGCCCAGGGCCGACTGCGCCTCCGAGCCGAATGCCTTCAGGTAGGAACGCGGATCGCCCAGCGGCGTGGTCGCGCGTGATCGCCAGCTCAGCGCCGCACCATACAGCGAGCGCACGTACTGGCCGTATTCGGTGCCGGTGAAGCCGGTGGCGAAGTTGCCCCACAGCGCCTGGTTCTGGTCCCAGTCCACGCGCACGTACAGCTTGCCCTGGGTATCCACATCGCGGTACGTGGTCGAATCATCGCCGTACACCGGGTAGTACTGGTCCGGGTCCAGGCGGCGGAACACATCGCGCGCATCAGCATCCAGGAAGCCGCTGAACAGACGCTTCAACTCGCGGTCGTAGGTGTCGGCCTGCGCGGTCACCAGGTACTTCCCGCGCAGCTTGCTCTTCAGGTAGAACGCCAGGCGGCCTTCGCTGAGGAAGCTGTCGTCACGGTCCTGGTCGGCCACCAGTGGGTCCAGGTTGCCACTGGCGGTGTTCTTGGAAAGGGTCACATCGGCCAGGGCCACCAGGAAGCGGTAGCTGCCGGTCACCTCCACGTCCAGGGTGCGCTGCAGGGGCGGCGCGTCCTGCGCTTCCACTTCCACCTGGTAGCGGTGCTGGCCGATCGGCTCCAGGAATTCGGCGGCGAACTTCTGCTCCAGATCCACCGGGAAGCTCTGCCCGTTGATCAGCACGCGCGCGTTGGGTGCCAGGCCACGGCCGTAGATGCGCACGCGCGAGCCGTAGATGGCGATGTTCTGCTGGCGCAGCGCGTTCTGTCCATAGATGTCATTGGTCAGCTGCTGGTCGCGCGCCTCCTCGCCGTTCAGCACCTTGCCCAGGGTCTTCTGCACGTTGTCGCGCACCTGCTGCGTGCCCCGCTCGTAGTCGGTGGGCAGCACCAGCTGGAAGCGCTGCGCGCTGGTTTCGTCGAACGCGCCATCGTGGCCGTAGGCGCGGGCGATGTACTGCAGTTCGTCGCCCTCGCGCAGGTTCAGCCCGGCCGGCAGCTGCCCATCCCATTCGGTGTTGCCCACGTAGTCCACCGGCATGGGAATGCGCGCCAGCGGCGTGACCAGGTCGGTATCGGAACCGCGATACAGCGTGATCTCGATGCGTTCGATGAACGAGGCGTAGTTGTTGTAGCCATGGAAGCGCAGCGGCTTGGTCAGGCGCCCGTTCTCGAACGGCGCCATGGAACCGGTCTGCACGTTCAGCACCGGCGCCGACAGCGACGGATCTTCGGTGGCCCACACCACCGCACCGTCAGGCAGCTCGGTCACGAACTGCCCGCCCGGTGCGGCCGCGCGCGCGTCGGCGGGCGTTGGCACGGTCTGCGGGGTCGGATCGCCATGCACCTGCAGCAGCAGGTCGTTGCCGCGGCGGCAGCCTTCGGCACCGCACAGGGTCTGCGGCACTTCCGGCGCGGGCGCTGCGGTCTGCGCCCAGGCCGAAGGCAGCAGCAGCGCGGTGGCCAGGGTGATGAGTGCGGTCGTCTTGATCATGGCCCTCTCCTCAGCGGTCCGCGCGGTCAACGGTGGCCGGTGCAGGCAGTACCTGCACCTGCACCCGGTCGGCCCACCCGTCTGGCAACCGCGCCAGCACGGCCTGCTGCAGCACGCGGCCGCGGTCTGCCGCCAACGCCTCCTGGCCCGCCTCGGCACGCACCTGCAGCACCCCACCCTGGCGTGCCTGCAACGCGCTGGCCGCCTTTGCCAGTACCGCCTCGTTGCCAGGTGTCAGTTCGGCGCGGCCCGGTACGAACAGTGCGGGACCGAACTCCAGCCGCAGGGCCGGACGACCGCTGTCGAACCGTGCATCGGGCAGCTGCACGCCGAAGTCGAAGCGCACCGGCAGCCCCGGGGTGATCCGCCGCAGCAGCGGGTTGCGCGTGGTGAAGCGCGCGTCGGCCGGCAGCGTGGTCGGGTCCACCTTCAGGATGAAGTTGCGCCCGCGTGCCTGGCCGCCGTTGATGCCGACCAGGTGGTAGCGGCCGAAGGCATCGGTTTCCATCACCAGGCCTTCCACCGATGCCACGCGCACGCCGGGAATACCGCGCTCACCGTCATCCTGGATGCCGTTGCCGTTGCGGTCTTCGAACACGCTGCCCAGGATCAGGCTCTCGTCCAGCAATGGATCGCCCACCACCTCTACATCGGCAGATGCCACGTTGCCGATGCTGGCGTTGACCGCATCCACCGCGGTCACCCGGTTGGTGTGGATGCCCTGGCCCACGCCGGCGCCCACGCGCAGGTAGTACACCAGCGTGGCGCGGCCGCCGGCGGCGATATCCACCCGTTCCACCCGCAGCGGCGAGCGCGCGCTCACGAACGCGGCGTTGTCCAGGTCGCGGGCCTCGAAGCCCTCCTGCACGAAGGTGAAGCCGGCCGGCAGCGTATCGACCACGTTCACCCCCAGCGCATCCACTTCGCCCAGGTTTTCCACGGTCACCACGTAACGCACCAGCTCGCCCACCTTCACCGTGCGCTGCGCTGCCTGCTTGGTCAGGCGCAGCACGGCACCGCTGGCGGTGACGTTGATGTTCACCCGGCCATCGGCGCAGACCGGGGTGGGAATGGACACGTCGCAGATGTTGTAAGTGAAGGCATCCTGGCCGCTGTAGCCGACGAAGGCGGTGTAGATGCAGACGCCGTCGGTGCAGCCCAGGCGGCCGTAGCGCGGCGCGGCCAGCACGCGCAGCGAACGCGGGTTGATCGGCGCGCCGCTGGTGCTGATGTTGTCCAGCAGCGAGATCGTGACCGGTTCGCCATCGGGCGTGGTCACGGTCTCATCCACCACTTCAACCGCGTTGGCCTGTACCTGCACGGTCACGCTGGCGGTGCCGCACTGCACCGGCGCGGCCTGCGTGCAGACGGTGTAGGCGAAGGTGTCGCTGCCGCTGAACATCGCCGCCGGCGTGTAGCGCACGCTGCCATCGGCCAGTACTTCGGCCGTGCCCGAGGTGGGCGCGGTGCTGATGGTCACCGCCACCGACGCCGGCACCACCGGGCTGCCGGCAACCAGGTCGTTGGCCAGCACCGCCACCACCACCGGGCTGTCCTGCGGCGTCGTAGCGGTATCGTCGGCCGGCTGCACGGGGCTGCCCGCCGGCGGGTTGGCCAGGGTCACCGTGACCGTACCGATGTCGCAGACGCTGGGCTGGTTGACCAGGCAGATCTGGTAGGTGGTGGTGTAGGTGGCACCGGCCACACCGGCGGCCACGTCCACGCTGCCATTGGCCTGGATGGTGATGGCCGTGGTGTTGGTGGGGGTCAGCTGCACCGTGGTCGGGTCCAGCGCGGCGCCGTTGAACGTGTCGTTCACCAGCACGTTCAACACTGCGGTGGCGCCGGTGGCCGGCACATCGGCAATCGCATCATCCACCGCGACCAGGGTGCCACCCGCGGCGCTGACCGTGATGGTCAGCGTGGCGGTATCGCACACGCCGGCATATGGCGCGGGCAGGCACAGCTGGTAGATGAAGGAATCGTTGCCGGTGTAGCCCGCGTTGGGCGTGTACGTGTAACTGCCATTGGCATTGAGCACCACGGTGCCCTGCGCCGGTGCGGTCACCAGCGAGAACACCGAACCGCCGCCGGCATTGTCATTGCCAGCCACGCTGCCACTCAGCGCCTGCCCGGCCGGTGTGGTGGCCACATCGTTCACCGCATCCGGACGCACCAGCACCAGCGCCGTGGCCTGCGCGCAGTTGCCCGTATTGCTGGCTTCGCAGATCTGGTAGGTCAGGTTGAGCGCACCGGCCACGGCACTGCCGGCCACACTGATGATGCCGTTGGCATCGATGCTGACGCCTGCCGGCGGTGCGATCAGCGACACCGTGACCTGCGCCGGTTGCACCGGCACGCCGTTGATCAGGTCATTGCCCAGCACCGACGGCGTGGACCCGCCCGCGCCTGGCAAGGTGGGCGTGCCGCTGAAGTTGTCGCTGACTGCCTGCAGGGTCGTGGCGCTCACGGTCACGCTGACCGACCCGGTGTCGCAGACGTTGAGGTTCGGTGCCGGCAGACAGACCTGGTAAGTGAAGGTATCGGTGCCACTGAAACCCGGGTTCGGGGTATAGCTGATGGTGTTGTCCCCATTCACCACGGCAGTGCCGTTCAGCGGCGCGACGATCACCGTGAACACCGGGTTCAACGGCAGCGTGTCGTTGGCGGCAACGTTCAGCACGGTCGTGCCGGTACCGGCCGACAGCGTGTCATCGGCCGCGTTCGGGCGCACCGCCACCAGTGCGGTGGCCTGCGCGCAGTTGGTCGGCACCGCGTTTTCGCAGACCTGGTAGCTCAGCGTGGTGGCGACCGGAACCAGACCCGCAGCGACGGTGATGACGCCGCTCGGGCTCATGCTGTAGCCGGTGGGCGGCGTGATCAGCGTGGCGGTTACCGGCGTGGTACCCGGCACGATCAGCGCACCGTTGAAGCTGTCGTTCAACAGCACGCTGGTGGTGGTGCCGCCGATGGCCGGCACGATGGGCGTCGCGCTGAAGTCATCGTTCAATGCGCTCACGCTGGTCGTGCCCACGCTGACGGTGACGCTGGCGGTGGAGCACACCCCTGCTGCCGGCGCGGGCAGGCAGACCTGGTAGGTGAAGGTGTCCACACCGGTGAAGCCCGCCGTGGGCGTGTAGCTGATGGTGTTGTCGGCGTTGACGACCGCGGCACCATTGCCCGGCGCCACCAGCACGGTCAGCGTGGGGTTGGACGGCAGCGTGTCGTTGGCAGTGACATTGAGCACCGTGGTGGTGCCGGCCGTTGCCGTCAGGGTGTCGTTGGCCGCAGCAGGACTGACCGCGACCACCGCGGTGGACTGCGCGCAGTTGGTCGGCACCGCGTTCTCGCAGACCTGGTAGGTCAGCGTTGCGGCGGCCGGCGGCGTGCCTGGTGCCACGGTGACCTGCCCGTTGGCGGCCATGCTGTAGCCCGCGGGCGGACTGATCAGGGTTGCGGTGACCGGCGTGGTGCCCGGCACGATCGCAGCGCCGTTGAAGGTGTCGTTGAGCAGCACGCTGGCCGTGGTACCGCCGCTGGCCGGTGCGATCGGCGCGGCGGTGAAGTCATCGGCGGTGGCGACCAGGGTGGTGGCCGCAACGGTGAGGCTGACCGTGGCGGTGTCGCAGACGCCGGCAGCCGGTGCCGGCAGGCACACCTGGTAGATGAAGCTGTCGCTGCCGGTGAAGCCTTCAGACGGCGAATAGCGGATCGTGCCGTCTGCCAGCACCGTGGCCAGGCCGTTGGCGGGCGCAACGGTCACGGTCACCACCGGGTTCAACGGCACGGTGTCGTTGGCCAGCACGTTCAATATGGTGCTGGTACCGGCGGCGGCCAGCAGGGTGTCTGCCACCGCATCCGGGCTGACCGCCACCAGCGCCGTTGCCTGCGCGCAGTTGGTGGGCACGGCGGTTTCGCACACCTGGTAGTTCAGCGTGACCGCCGCAGGCGTGGTGCCGGCCGCAACGCTGATGACTCCCGTTGCGCTCATGCTGTAGCCGGCCACCGGCGTCACCAGCGAGGCAGCAACCGGGGTGGTACCAGGCACGATGGCCGCACCGTTGAACGTGTCGTTCAACAGCACGCTGGCGGTGCTGCCACCGGTGGCGGGTGCGATGGGCGTGCCGCTGAAGTCATCGGCGAGCGCGCTGATGCCATTGGCACCCACCGTCAGGCTGACCGTGGCGGCATCGCAGACCGCACTGCCCGGCGCCGGCAGGCACAACTGGTAGGTGAAGCTGTCCGCGCCGGTGAAGCCGGGCGTCGGCGTGTAGTTGATGCTGCCATCTGGATTGACCGTGGCAGTCCCGTTGGCCGGTGCCGCCGACACGGTCACCACCGGGTTCAGCGGAGCGGTGTCGTTGGCCAGCACGTTGAGCAAGGTGGTGGTCCCCGCCGTCGCGGTCAGGGTGTCCGCCACCGCTTCCGGGCTGACCGCCACGATGGCCGAGGCCACCGCGCAGTTGGTCGGCACCGCGTTTTCGCAGACCTGGTAGTTCAACGTCACCGCGGCAGGCGTGGTACCCGGCGCCACCGTGATCACGCCGGCCGGGCTCATGCTGTAGCCGTTCACCGGCGTCACCAGCGACGCGCTGACCGGCGTGGTGCCCGGCACGATGGCCGCGCCATTGAAGGTGTCGTTCAGCAACACGCTGGCGGTCGTGCCACCGGCCGCCGGAGCGATCGGCGCCGCAGTGAAGTCATCGCCCAGGGCGCTGAGCGTGGTGTTGCTGACGGTCACCGTCACCGTCGCCGAATCACAGACCGTGGCGCCGGGGGCCGGCAGGCAGACCTGGTAGGTGAAGCTGTCGGTGCCGGTGAAGCCCGCCGTTGGGGTGTAGCTGATGCTGCCGTCGGCATTCACCGTGGTGCTGCCATTGGTCGGTGCGACCGACACCGTCACCGTCGGGTTGGCCGGTGCGCGATCGTTGGCCAGTACGTTCAGTACGGTGGTGGCGCCAGCGGCGGCGGGCAGCGCGTCGGCCACCGCCTCCGGGCTGACCGCGACCACGGCGGTGGCAGCCGCGCAGTTGGTCGGCGCCGCGTTCTCGCAGACCTGGTAGTTCAGCGTGGTTGCCGCCGGCGTGGTGCCCGCCGCAACGCTGATCACCCCGTTGGCCGACATGCTGTAGCCGCTGGGCGGCGCCAGCAGCGACGCCGTCACGGCAGTGGTGCCCGGCACGATGGGCACGCCATTGAACGTATCGTTGAGCAGCACGCTGGTGGTGCTGCCGCCGGTGGCCGGCGCGATCGGCGCTGCGGTGAAGTCATCGTTGGCCGCCACCAGCGACGTGTTGCTGACCGCAAGCGATACGGTTGCAGTGGCGCAGACCGTTGCCGCCGGCGCGGGCAGGCACAGCTGGTAGGTGAAGCTGTCGGCACCGGTGTAGCCGGCCGAGGGCGTGTAGCTGATGCTGCCGTCGGCATTGACCGTGGTGGTGCCGTTGGTCGGCGCCGCCGACACGGTCACCACCGGGTTCTGCGGTGCGGTGTCGTTGGCCAACACGTTCAGCACGGTCGTGGTGCCGGCGGTGGCCGGCAGGGTATCGGCCACGGCCACCGGGCTGACCGCGACCACGGCCGAGGCCGACGCACAGTTGCCCGGCACCGCGTTTTCGCAGACCTGGTAGTTCAGCGTCGTCGCCGCCGGCGGCGTTCCTGCGGCCACGGTGATCACGCCGTCGGCTGCCATGCTGTAGCCCGGCACCGTGGTCAGCAGCGAAGCGGTTACCGCCGTGGTGCCCGGCACGATGGCCACGCCATTGAACGTGTCGTTCAACAACACGCTGCTGGTGCTGCCGCCGGCCGCAGGGGCGATCGGGCTGCTGCTGAAATCATCGTTGGCCGCGGTCAGCGTCGTGGCCGCCACGGTGACGGTGACCGCCGCGGTATCGCAGACCGCCGCCGCTGGCGCCGGCAGGCAGACCTGGTAGCTGAAGGTATCGGTGCCGGTGAAACCGGCGGTGGGCGTGTAGCTGATGGTGCCATCGCCATTGACGAGGGTGGTGCCGTTGCCCGCCGCCACCGATACGGTCACCAGCGGGTTCAGCGGCGCGGCATCGTTGGCCAGCACGTTGAGCACGGTGGTGGCGCCGGCAGCCGCCGGCAGTGCATCGGCCACAGCGTCCGGGCTGACCGCCACCAGCGCGGTGGCCGCGGCACAGTTGCCCGGCACCGCGTTTTCGCAGACCTGGTAGTTCAGGGTCGCCGCGGCCGGCGTGGTTCCCGCAGCAACGGTGATCACACCGCTGGCCGAGATCGTGTAACCGGCCGGCGCGGCAATCAGCGTGGCGGTGACCGGTGTAGTGCCCGGCACGATGGGCGCGCCGCTGAAGGTGTCGTTCAACAGCACGCTGCTGGTGCTGCCACCGGTGGCCGGTGCAATCGGGCTGACGCTGAAATCATCGTTGCTGGCCACCAGCGAGGTGGCACTGACCGTCACCGTCACCGTGGCCGAATCGCAGACCGTGCCGCCCGGCGCGGGCAGGCACAGCTGGTAGGTGAAGGTATCGGTACCGGTGAAGCCGGCGGTCGGCGTGTAGCTGATGGTGCCATCGCCATTGGCCACGGCCGTGCCCTGGCTCGGGCCGGCGCTGACGGTGACCACCGGGTTCAGCGGCGCGGCATCGTTGGCCAGCACGTTCAACACCGTGGTGGCGCCTGCGGTGGCCGGCAGGCTGTCGGCGACGGCATCGGGGCTGATCGCCACCAGTGCGGTGGCGGCGGCGCAGTTGGTCGGCACCGCGTTCTCGCACACCTGGTAGCTCAGGGTGGTCGCGGCCGGGCGCGTACCCGCGGCCACACTCACCACACCGTCGGCCGACAGGCTGTAGCCGGACACCGGCGTGACCAGCGATGCGGTGACCGGCGTGGTGCCCGGCACGATCGCACTGCCGCTGAAGGTGTCGTTGAGCAGCACGCTGGTGGTGCTGCCGCCGGCCGCCGGATCGATGGGCGTGGCCAGGAAGCTGTCATTCACCGCGACCAGCGAGGTGGTGCTGACCGTCACCGCCACCGTGGCGCTATCACACACGCTGCCGTGCGGTGCCGGCAGGCACAGCTGGTAAGTGAAGGAATCCGGCCCGCTGAAACTGCCGGTGGGTGTGTAGCTGATGCTGCCATCGGCATTGACCACGGCGCTGCCATTCACCGGCGCCACGCTGACCGTGACCACCGGCGTGGCCGGTGCCACGTCGTTGGCCAGTACATTCAGTACGGTGGTCGCACCGGCAGCGGCCGGCAGTGCATCGTTCACCGCATCCGGGCTCATCACCACCACCGCGGTGGCGGTGGCGCAGTTGGTCGGCGCAGCGGTTTCGCAGACCTGGTAGCCCAGCGCCACCGAGCCCGGCAAGGTACCGGCCGCGACGCTGATGACGCCATTTGCGGCCATGCTGTAGCCGGACACCAGGGTGGTCAGGGTGGCCGTGACAGGCGTGGTCCCCGGCACGATGGCCGCACCATTGAAGGTGTCGTTGAGCAGCACGCTGGCGGTACTGCCACCGCTGGGCGGGACCGCGCTGGCGCTGAAATCATCATTCACCGCCACCAGTGCAGCGGCCGCCAGGGTCAGCGTCACCTGGGCGGTATCGCAGACGGCACCGTCCGGTGCCGGCAGGCACACCTGGTAGGTCAGGGTGTCGGCACCGCTGGCGCCCGCGTTGGCGGTGTACTGCAGGCTGCCGCTGGTCGACAGCACCGCGCTGCCCAGGGTCGGCGGGGTAACCACGGTATAGCTGGCACCGGCAGGCACGTTGTCGTTGGCGGCAAGATTGAAGGTGCCCGGCTGGGTGCCGGTCACGCTGCCGCTGTCATCGACGGCATCGGGCGCAACCAGTACCTGCACAGCGGCGGTATCGCAGGTGCTGCCGCCCTGCTCGCACAGCGAATAGGTGAGCGTGGTGGCACCGGCCGGCGCGTAGCTGGCCACGGTGATGATGCCGTTGGCGTCGATGCTGAAACCGGTGGGCGCGGCCACCAGGTTGGCCGTGACCTGCAGCGGATTCACCGGTGCGCCGTTGAAGCTGTCGTTGGCAAACACCGTGGGCGTGGTGCCGCCGGCACCGGGCGCGAACACGGGGCTGCGGAAGTTGTCATCCACCGCGTCAACGGTGTTGGCCACCACCGTGATCGTGACCGTGCCGGTGGCACAGACGGCCGTATCGGGCGCCGGCAGGCAGACCTGGTACTGCGCGGTCTGCGGCCCGGCCGCGGCCGGTGCATAGCTGAAGCTGCCATTGCCCTGCAGGGTGAAGGTGCCCGCGGCCGGCGGCGTGACCAGGCTGTAGGTCGCCGTTGTGGGCGCGTTGTCGTTCAAGCTGACATCGCCCACAAGGGGCTGCCCGGCCGAGGTGCTGTAGCTGTCGTCGGTGGCAGCGGGCGCCACCACCAGTGCGACCTGCGCGGTGTCGCAGTTGGCGGTACCGGCCTCGCACAGTTCATAGGTCAGGGTCTGCGCACCGGCGGCGGCGCCGGCCGGCACGTTGATCACCCCGGCGCTGGTGAAGGTGTAACCCGGCGGCGGTGCGTTCACCAGGCTCACGCTCACCTGGGCGGACGTCACCGCCGCGCCGTTGAACAGATCGTTGCCCAGCACGCTGGGCGTGCTGCCGCCGGTCACCGGCGAGATGGCTGGCGTGGCGAAGGCATCGTCCACTGCATCGACCGTGTTGGCGGTGATGACAAAGGTGGCCGTCGCCGTCGAGCACACCGCACTGTTCGGTGCGGGCAGGCAGACCTGGTAGCTGGCGCTGTCGGTGCCACTGCTGCCAGCGGCCGAGGTGTAGGTGAAGCCGCCATCGGCGGCCAGCACCAGCGTGCCCTGGGTGGGGGCGACCAGCACGCTGAATTCCGCGCCGGTACCGGTGTTGTCATTGCTGGCCACCGAACCGGTCACGGCCTGGCCCGACTGCACCGGCACGCTGTCGGCCACGGCCGTCGGCGCGACCAGCACCTGCACGCTGGCGGTATCGCAGTTGGCCGGGGCTGCCACTTCGCACAACTGGTAGGCCAGCGTCGTGGCACCCGGCGTGGTGCCTGCGGCCACGGCGATCACGCCGCTGCTGGCATCCAGGCTGAAGCCCGCCACCGGCGCCTGCAGCGTTGCTGTAACCGCTCCGGCGGTGACTACCACGCCATTGAGGGTGTCGTTGCCCAGCACGCTGGGGGTGGTGCCGCCGGCAAGCCCGGGCACCGGGGTGGCGAACAGATCATCGTTGGCCACCAGCGCATTGGCGCCCAGGGTGACGGTGACGGTCGCGGTATCGCACACCGCAGCGTTCGGCGCCGGCAGGCAGACCTGGTAGCCGAACGTGTCGCTGCCGGTGACGCCGGCATTGGGCGTGTAGGTGTAGCTGCCGTCGCTGTTCACGGTCACCACGCCCTTGCTGGCGGCGGTGCCGAGGCTGAAGGTGGAGCCGGCCGGGGTGTTGTCGTTGCTGCCGACGTTGGCGGACACCGGCTGCCCCGCACCTGGCGTGGCGATCGCATCGTCCACCGCGTCGGGAGCGATGACCAGTTGCACGCTGGCCGTATCGCACAGCGTTGGCGCGGCGGTCAGGCAGATGCGGTAGCCCAGGGTGACCGGACCGGCCACGGCGTTGGCCGGCACCGTGACGGCGCCCGCGGCGTTGATCAGATACCCCGCCGGTGCAGTGATCAGCGTGGTGGTCAGGTTGGCCGGCACCACCGCGGCGCCATTGAAGGTGTCGTTGCCCAGCACGCTGGCGGTGGTGCCGCCGCTGGCCGCAGCGATCGGCGCGGCGCTGAAATCATCGTTCACCGCATCGATGGTGTTGGCGGTCAGGTTCACCGTGACCGTTGCGGTGTCACACACCGCCGCGTTCGGTGCCGGCAGGCACACTTGGTAGCCGAAGGTATCGGTGCCGGTGGCGCCCGCGTTGGCGGTGTAGGTGAACGCGCCGCTGGCCTGCAGCACCACGCTGCCCTGGCTGGGCGCCGCGCCGGTCTGCACGAAAGTGGAACCGGTAAAGACATTGTCGTTGCTGGCAACGTTGCCGTTCACCGCCTGCCCGGCCTGCACGGCCACGCTGTCATCCAGCGCATCGGGGCTGACCAGCAAGGTGACCGTGGCGCTGGCGCAGTTGCTGGGCGATGCCGCTTCGCAGATCTGATAGGTCAGGCTGACCGGCCCGGCGGCGGCGGTGGCCGGCACGCTGATGGTGCCGTTGGCCGCGATGGCATAGCCGGACGGCGCGTTGGTCAGCGTGGCGACCACGGCGGCATCGGCGAACGCCGCGCCGGCCAGGGTGTCGTTGCCGAACACGCGCGGCGTGCTGCCACCGCCGCCCGGCGGGAATGGCGCGGCACTGTAGTCATCGTTGTTGGCGACGATGGCGGCCGCCTGCACGGCGATGGTGGGCGTGGTGGCGGTGTTGTCGCCCGGGGTCGGATCGGTGGTGCCCGGCGGCGGCGTGATGGTGGCCGCGTTGGCGGAAATGGTCGCCGGGGTGACGGTGGGCGCGGTGCCGTTCACCAGCACCACCAGCACATCGCCCACGCCCACGTTGACGCCGATGTTCAGGCTGCCGGTGCCCGAGGCCGCCGAGCAGGAGGTGGCCGCTGAAACGGCCGCGCACGTCCAGGTGACCGCGCTCAGCTGCGAAGGCACCGAATCGGTGAGGGTAGCGCCCACCGCCTGCGACGGGCCGGTGTTGCGCACTTCAATGCGGTACTGCACCGCGCCACCGGCCGCGACCGGCACCGGCGTGGTGATGGTCTTGATGATGCTCAGCTGCGCGCTGGCGGCCAGTGCGTTGCTGTCGCTGCTGCTGTTGTTGCCCGGGGTGGGATCGGAGACGTCGGCCGGCGCGGTCACCGTGGCGGTGTTCACCAGCGGGTTGCGGTACGCCTGTGCCTGCGCGCCCGCCATGGCCAGCGTGGCCAGCAGCGCGGTGCCCAGTTGCAGCGCGCGCGCGCGCAGGCAGGCGTGGCCGGGCAGGCAGTTCAAGCGACGGGCGCGGGCGGTGGGCATGCTGTCATCCTCGATAGCACCGCGCAGGCTCTGGCGTTCCCAACCTGCGCGTCACATGAAGCGTCGTTGCTGCCAGGCCGCGCACAGCGCAGCGGCCCGGGTGGATACGGCTAGTACGCGCCCGGATCGGCGCTGAAGCTGACAGGCACGGTGATCGTGGCCTGCCCCCCATTGATCAGGTTCACCCCCAGGCTGACGCTGGTGCCGCCGGCCGCACCGCCACTGGCGGCGCTGCAGGTGCTGCCGGCCGAGGCACTGCAGGTCCACGGCGCGCTCAGGGTGGCGCCCGCCGGCAGCGTGTCGTTGACCTGCGCGGCGGTCACCGCATCGGGGCCAGCGTTGCTGACCGTCAGCACATAGCTGGCGCTGCCACCGGGTGTGTAAGTGGCACTGCCATCGCTCTTGCTGATCGACAGATCGGCCTGGCGCGTGCGGTTGGTGATGCGGCAGACCACGGTAAGCGGCTGCGCCGCCAGCGCCGGCGCGGTGAAGTTGAAGCTCTGGCCGGTGCCGCTGCTTAGCGTGGTGCCGCCCTGGTCCTTGCACTCCCAACTGCTGGCGTAGCGCGCCAGGACCGTGGCGGTGCCTGCGGTTTCGGCCAGCGTGTAGACCGTGCCGGGTGTCGTAACCACTGCCGTGGTGGCACCGTTGTTACCCACGTTGGCCACGCTGGCCAGCACCGTGGCCCCCTGTGCCACGCTCAGGTTGAACACACCGGTATCGGTGGTCGGCGCCAGCGTCTTCACCAGCTGCACCGTGGCAGCGCAGCTCTGCGAAATGCTTTCCACGGTGAACACGGCTTGGCCGATGCGGATGCCCAGCAAGGCCAGCAGGTTGTCGACCACCCCGCCCAGTACGGCGGTCAGCACCGGCCCCACCAGTGCGTTCACCACGGTGCGCAGCGGAGGCAGCAGGGTGGATACCAGCGCGTTGACGATGGTGTTCACCGGCAGTGGCAGGGTAACCAGCGCGTTGACCAGACGCACCACCGGCGTACCGCTGGTGATGGTCACATCCAGCGAATTGATCAGCGAGGTGACCATGGTGCTGGCGCTGACCGTGCCCGCGGTAAGCGTGCGTGTCTGTGGAAATGCACCGGGTACCACCACCGACTGCACGCCGGGCGTGGCGGTGGCGACGGCGCGCACCGACACGGTCAGCGGCACATCCACGTCGGCCACTTTCACGCTGGTGGACAACAGGCTGACCGCAACGGTTACGTTCAACGTGGTGGCGTTGATCGGGGTCACGCTGGCCGGCGTAAGCACGGCGCTGCGGTTGAAGAACACCGCGTCGCTGATCGTGCCCACGTACAGATTCACCAGGCCCGGCCGCGCCTGCAGGGTGACCGCGTTGCTGGCCAGGCTGACCGCGCTGATGGTGCCTTCGGCGCGTGCTACATCGGCGTAGACCGACAGATGCACCAGCGAGGCATTGATGCTCGTACCCGACAGCGAGACCAGCCCGCCCACGTTCAGGCCGTTCACCGCCGAGATCAGCGGCGCCACGTTCAGGCCCTGCACGATGTCGAAATCCAGCTTGAGGCGGATCGCCGCGCTGTGGAAGCTGGTTCCGACCGGGCCGCAGTTGAACACCGGCGGTTCGACCACCTGCGCCCACACGCGCACGTTGGCCAGCCCGCCCAGACCCAACGGCGCCAACTGGGCGGTGGTCAGGGTGATCGGCGTGGGCGTGGTGACCACGTTGCGGAAGTTGTACAGCTGCACGCCGCCGGTGATCAGGTCCAGCACGTCCAGGTTCACCGTGGCCAGCGAACCCGGCGGCAGGCTGACCTGCAGCAGATCGGCCAGACGGATGTTGCCGGTCAGCCCGCCGATGGAGGGGCTGAGCAGACCCAGCGCGCTGGCCGCGGCGGTCTTGCCGTCGGCCTGCAGCACCGACACCATCGCCGCCTGCAGCTGGGCCAGGGTGATGTTGGCGTTCAACACCTGGCTGGGATCGCTGACCACCACGCCGCCGTTGAGCTGGGTCAGCAGCGCGTTGAGGTTTATGTCGGCGCCGGCCAGGTTGTTCCAGTCCAACGCGGTGAGCTGGACGCTGGTGCCGGGCAGCAGCGTGCTGAACAACAGATTCAACACCGGGCTCTGGGTGGAATCGACCGATACCAGACGCGGCCCGGCCGAGACACAGGCGCCATTGGCGGTACAGGCATCCTGGGCGCGGGCCGTCGGCACGACCATTATTAATGTGCACAGGATCACACTAAATAGCAGGACATTTACTTTGGTGAGTAACACTGACACCCGCTTCACGACTGAAGCCTTATCCATCGCCCCATCCCCTGCGCCGCGGCTGCACGCGCCCAGCACCGCCCGGACATTGCCGGTGATGAGGCATGTGACGCACACGCTTCGATGTTTCTGATGTTTTCCGGCGCTGCGTGGCCGGTTGAGCGATTAATTACGTTTGCGCGCGCAGGGGTCAAACAAGACGGCGTGAAGACCGTAGTAAGCAGCACTGTCGCCAGGGAGGAGACGATGGGAAACCCAGGTGCGGCAAGGGCAGACAGTCATTTTGTACAGGCGCATAAAAGAATCGCTGCCCGGTAAGTATCGATAACCACCCATCAACTAGGGACAGGGAAAGGGGGAATACCGATGTTGTCGATGGCTGATCGAATCCGCGGTGCACGCACGGCGGCTGGACTTTCACAGACACAGCTGGCACAGGAAACCGGGGTGAAGCGCAGTGCGGTGGCGCAGTGGGAGCGGCGCGGCGGCACCCATCCCAGCGTGTCGCATCTGGCCCGGATCGCGGTGGTGACCCAGGTCCGTTTCGAATGGCTGGCCACCGGCCGCGGCTGCGGAAAGCCCGATGATGAGGAACTGGGTGCGGCGCCCCCCAGCGCCGACTACGCGCGCAACGACCTGGAGGGCAACATCCTGTCGCTGGTACGGCGGCTGCCACCGCGCAAGCGACAGGTGGCGCACGACATCATCGAGATGCTGGGCGTGTGACGCTGCGGCGTGCCTGCCGGATTACAGGCGGGCGCGCGGCGGCAGCGACCAGTCGATCGGCGCGTGGCCCTGGCGCTGCAGGTAGTCGTTGGCCATCGAGAAATGGCGGCAGCCCAGGAAACCGCGATGTGCCGACAACGGTGAGGGATGCGGCGCCTTCAGCACGCGGTGGCGGCCGGTGTCGATCACCTTGCCCTTCTTCTGCGCGTACGCGCCCCAGAGCATGAACACCAGGCCGTCGCGTTCGCGGTTCAGCACGTCCACCACGTGGTCGGTGAAGCCTTCCCAGCCGCGGCCCTGGTGGGCGCCGGCACTGCCCTCCTCCACCGTCAGCACCGCGTTCAACAGCAGCACGCCGCGCTGCGCCCACGGCAGCAGGCAGCCGTGATCGGGCCGGGCAATGCCCAGGTCGCCTTCGATCTCTTTGTAGATGTTCAGCAGCGAAGGCGGCACCGGCACGCCGGGCTGCACCGAGAAGCTCAGGCCATGGGCCTGACCCTGGCCGTGGTAGGGGTCCTGGCCCAGCACCACCACCTTCACCTGCTCGAACGGGGTGGCGTCGAACGCGGCGAAGATCTGCGGCCCCGGCGGGAACACCGCTGCGCCGCTGGCCTTGCGCTGGCGCAGGAACGCGGACAGCTCGCGCATCTGCGGCTGCAGCAGATAATCGCCCACGCGCTGTTTCCAGCTCGGCTCCAGCTGGATCGCCGGGGTTCCCACTACTTCGTCGATCATTTCAATACGGGTCCATCGTTCAAGCGGGCCAGGCGCAACTGGAACAGCACCTTGGTCACCAGCAGGCGTTCTTCGATCGGCTTGAGCACCAGATCGTTGGCACCGGCCTGCAGCAGGCCGGTCTGGTTATGTGGATTGCCGTCGCCGGTCATCACCAGCACCGGCAGGCGGCGCTTGCCGTAACCGAAATCCACGCGCACGCGCTGCACCACGTCACGCCCGCTCAGTTCCCCCTTCAGGGTCACGTCGGTCAGCACCAGGTCGATGCGGTGGCGGCTGCGGCCCAGCGATTCGGCGGTGAGCAGGGTGAAGGCTTCTTCGGCACTGACCACGTGCAGCACGTTCAACTGCTGCCGTTCCAGCATGCGCTTGGTGGCCTCGGCCACGACCCGGCTGTCTTCCACGTACAGAATGGTGGCGCCAGGAATGGTCTGCGGCTGCACGTAGCCACGGATGAACGTCGCCAGTGCTTCGTGGCCCAGCGACTTGTCGAAATAGTCGGTAACGAATTCGGTGAAGCGGCGCTGCTCCAGGTGCTGCTGCGCGTCGCCTGACACCACGATCACCGGCACATAGGCCTGGCCGGCGGCCTCTCGCACCTTGCGGGCCAAGTCCAGGCCGTCGCCATCGCGCAGGGTGAGCGAGGTGGTGACCAGATCCACCGGCCCCTGCGCCAGCACCTGCTGCGCCTCTTCAATGCTGTCGCAGCCGATCACCTCCACGCCGGGCAGGTCGCGCTGCAGCACGTCGGCAATCAACTTGCGGACCAGCTTGGAACCGTCGACCACCATCACCCGCGTCGCGGGCCCTTCAATATGCTTCAGCGCTTGCGGTTGCATGCAGGTCTCAGGTGTCGGTGGGGCGGGTCTGGCGCAGGAAGTGGCCGGTGACCAGCCACGCCCCCAGCCAGCCCAGCAGCAACGTGCCCAGCAGCACCAGGCTGCCGTGCAGCAGGTCCAGCCCGTGCAGTACGAACGGGCTGCCATAGCTGCGCGAAAGGTCGGCCAGCGGTGCGCGCAATGCGGCACCGGCCACGCCGATCAGCGCGAGCGCCACGGCACCGGCGCCCAGGCCATACCACGCGCCCAGGTAGAGGAACGGGCGGCGGATGAAGCCATCGCTGGCGCCCAGCAGCTGCAGCACGCCGATTTCCTCGCGGCGGGCCTGGATATCCAGGCGCACGGTGTTGCCCACCACCAGCGCGGCGCCCATGCCCAGCAGCACCGACAGCACCTGCACCAGCCGCGCGCCGAACGCCAGCCAGGCATCCAGTCGCTTGCGCCACAACGCATCGTGCTGCACCAGGTCGGCACCGGGCAGGCTTTCCAGCGCGCGCGCCAGACGCGCGTCATCCTGGCCCTGCGCCGGGGTCACCACCAGCAGCGAGGGCAGCGGGTTGTCGTTGAGGGCGTCGATCGCCTCGCCCAGGCCGGCGTGGCGCAGTTCCTCCAGGCCCTGTTCGGGCGTGCGCACGGCCACGTTGGCCACGTCCTGGCGGTCGCGCAGTTCGCCGGCCAGGCGCAGCGCGCCGGGACCGTCCACATCGGCCTTCAGGAACACGTTGATGTCGCGCGACTGCTGCACGCTGCCGGCGAACTGTTTCAGGTTGTCCAGCGCGATGGACAGCCCCAGCGGCAGCGCCAGTGCCAGCGCCATGACCATCACGGTCAGCAGGGTGGCCCACGGCTTGCGGCAGGCGCGGCCCAGGCTGAACACCACGCTGTGTACGTGGTGCTGGATCCACACGCCCAGGCGCGAGGGTGCGGCGGCTTCGGCGTTTTCGTTCTTGGCCATCGGTTACTCCGCCAGATCCTGCGGCGAGATGTCATCCACGAGCCGGCCGTGGTCCAGGATCAATACGCGCTTGCGCATGCGGCGCAGCAGCGGCAGGTCGTGGCTGACCACCAGCACGCTGGTGCCGCGCGAAGGCAGTTCGGCGAACAGGGCCATGATCTCGGCGGCCAAGGTCGGGTCGAGGTTGCCGGTCGGCTCGTCGGCCACCAGCAGCTTGGGTTCGCCCACGATGGCGCGGGCAATGCCCACGCGCTGCTGCTCACCGGCCGACAGCTGCGACGGCAGTGCCTTTTCGCGGTGGCCCAGGCCCATGCGTTCCAGCACCGAGCGCACGCGCTTGCCGATATCGGCCCGGCGCGTGCCGCGCAGGATCAGCGGCAGGGCTACGTTCTCGGCGATGGACCGGTCCATCAGCAGGCGATGGTCCTGGTAGACCGCGCCGACCGCGCGACGGTGGCGCGGCACATCGCCGCCGCGCACCTTCAGCAGGTTGCGATCGTCGAACACCACCGCGCCGCGGCTCGGTCGTTCGTCCAGGTGGATAAGCCGCAGCAGGGTGCTCTTGCCCGCCCCGGAATGGCCGGTGACGAACAGCATTTCGCCGGGGGCCACTTCGAAGCTGACATCGATCAGCGCCTCGTGGCCACCGGCGTACTGTTTGCTGACATTGTCAAAGCGCAGGACACTCATGCCCCGATTATGCAGGACCGACGCGACGGATCGGTAGCGCCGGGCCATGCCCGGCAGAATCTCGTTCAACCGCTGCGCTCGCCGGGCATGGCCCGGCGCTACCCGATGATCGGCGGCGCTTGGTAGCGCCAGGCCATGCCTGGCGGAATCTCGATCTGCCGCTGCGCTCGCCGGGCATGGCCCGGCGCTACCCGCTGATCGGCGGCGCCGATCAGCTGCCCGACAGCATCCGGCGGATCTTGCGGCCGATGCGGGTCAGGAACGAATCACCGGTATCGGCGGCGGTGCGCACCGGCTTGGCCACCACCTGCACCGGGGTGACCGGGTTGGCGCCGTTGCCCGACGAGGTCTGCACGCCTTCGGCGCCTTCGACCGGACGGCCGTGGCGACGACGACGGCGCTTGCGCGGCTTGCGCTCGCCCTCGGCGGCGCCTTCCACTGCACCTTCGGCGCGCGGCGGGCGCGGCGGACGCGGGGCCTGGGCCACGGCGGCCTCGGCACCCTCGACCGGAGCGGCGGCCGTCTGCTCGCCTTCCACGCGCGGCTTGCGCGGGCCACGCGGGCGACGCTCGCCACTGCGTTCACCGTCACGGCGCTCGCCACGGCCACCGCCGGAGCGGCCACCACTGCGGCCACCGCCACGGCGCTCTTCCTCGGCAGCGCGGGCTTCGCGCGCTTCACGGAAGATCTGGCCGACGCTCTCGTTCTCCTCGCCTTCTTCGCCAGCGGCCGGGGCCGGACGTTCCGGGCGCGGCAGCGGGGTCAGCAGTTCCTTGGTAACCGGCTCGGACGGAATCTTCTGCTCGATGTAAGCCT
This sequence comes from Stenotrophomonas sp. S49, assembly GCF_016624905.1. NCBI lineage: Bacteria > Pseudomonadati > Pseudomonadota > Gammaproteobacteria > Lysobacterales > Lysobacteraceae > Stenotrophomonas > Stenotrophomonas sp. S49. The sequence continues at coordinate 34,198 of NZ_JACVUD010000018.1, forward strand.
CGATGTCCGGCAGGCCCATCGCGTAGCGCTCGCAGGCGAAGCTGATCGCATCACCCTCTTCGCCCAGGCGCGCGGTACGGCCGATGCGGTGCACGTAGTCTTCGGCATCGAACGGCAGATCGTAGTTGTAGACGTACTTGATGCCGTCGATGTGCAGGCCGCGGGCGGCCACGTCGGTGGCCACCAGGATTTCCAGCTGGCCCTTCTGGAAGCGGTTGAGCAGGCTCTCACGCTTCTTCTGCGGCACGTCACCGGACAGCACGCCCACGCGGTAGCCGGCCTTTTCCAGCGAACGCGCCACGCGCTCGACGAACACCTTGGTGTTGACGAAGACCATGGTGCGCGCGCCTTCGCTGCGCGACAGCAGGCCCAGCAGCAGCGGGATCTTCTCGTCGTCGGCCGGGAAGTAGATGCGCTGGCGCACGCGCGCAGCGGTAATGGTCTCGGCTTCGACCACCAGCTTCTGCGGCTCGTTCATGTGTTCGTAGGCCAGCTCCAGCACGCGGTGGCTGAGGGTGGCGCTGAACAGCAGGGTCTGCCGGGTGGTGCGCTCGGGCATGCGGCGCAGCAGGAAGCGGATGTCCTTGATGAAGCCCAGGTCGAACATGCGGTCGGCTTCGTCCAGCACGCAGATTTCGCAGGCGTGCAGCGAAACCACCTTGTGCTGCTTCACATAGTCGATCAAGCGGCCCGGGGTGGCGATGATCACGTCCACGCCCTGCTGCAGCAGCTCGCGCTGCTTGTCGTAGTCCACGCCGCCGTAGACCAGGGCGAAACGCAGGCCCAGGTCGGAACCGAACTTCACCGCATCCTTGTGGATCTGGATGGCCAGTTCGCGGGTCGGCGCCAGGATCAGTGCGCGCGGATCTTCCGGCTTGCGGTCGGCCAGCGCCGGGCGCGTCAGCAGGCGATTTACGACAGCGACCAGGAAGGCCAGCGTCTTGCCGGTGCCGGTCTGGGCCTGGCCGGCGACATCGCCACCGGGCAGCGCGACCGGCAGGGTCAGCGCCTGGATGGGGGTGCAACGGGTGAATCCGGCTCCTTCAAGGCCCGCCTGCAGGGCCGGGTGCAGCTCGAAGGAGGAGAAGGTCAAATCGGTCAGCGGTTTGTCGCTCATGAGTCCGTCTTGGTATGGCCGCCGGCCCGTGGGGCGGCTGGCACTTCATCGTCTAGGGGCACCGTCGCAAACTGCGGCCCCTGCGGCGGGTTGGCAGGCTGGGACCACCCGGTCCGCACGCCGCACAATGCCTCAGTTTACCGCAACCGGGCCGGCAATCCCGCGCACCTGTCTCAGCCAGCCAAGAGACGCGCCCTGCAGCCCCCTCTTCACCCAGCCACACCGCACTTGAACGCCCGCCGCAGGCGGGGCCTGGGCCGGCCGTCAGGTGCCCCCATATTCCGGGAAGACAGTGAAATCCGACACATACCGTCGTCGGACACGGTCACGATACGCTGGGTTCCAGCCAGCCTCTGTCCCCGCGCTGCGATAGGGGTACACTGCCGGCCGTGAGCGTCCAGGCATCCCGCCGAACGCACCGTGGCATACCGCCGCGAGGCAACGACGAGGGTCGCGCCACCGGGCATGGCCCAGTTCACCCACCTCCGGCCTGGCCGGGTGCAATCCAAGACGAGAAACCAAGATGAGCGACAAGGTTGTACACGTCGGCGATGCCGACTTCGATAGCGCAGTGCTGAATTCCAAGGAACCGGTGCTGGTCGATTTCTGGGCCGAGTGGTGTGGCCCGTGCAAGATGATCGCCCCGGCGCTGGACGAACTGGCCGACGCCTACCAGGGCCGCGCCAAGATCGCCAAGGTCAATGTCGACAACAACCGTGCGCTGGCCGCCAAGTACCACGTGCGTTCCATTCCCTACCTGGTCGTCTTCAAGGACGGCGAAAAGGTGGGCGAGCAGATCGGTGCGGTGGGCAAGGCCCAGCTGGCCGGCCTGCTGGACAAGGCCCTGGCCTGATCCTGCTGTTCCACGGCAGCCGCTGACCGCGGCTGCCGCTGGGTGCCCCGCGCCCGCATGAATGCCACTCCCGGTGACCCTTGCAAGGCGCCGCGGGCCGATGATAGTGTCGGCATATCCGGCCGCGTTCGCGTGCCGCACCCTCTGGACGCAGTTTCTTCCAGACCCATTCCCAACGTTCGCCGCCCCAGCCGGGCGCTCGCACCTTCAAGCGAGGAATAACGCTCTTGTCCGATCACACTTCCGAAACCGGCAGCGCCGATGCGCCCGCCGAAAAGCGCGTGCGCAAGCCCCGCGTGAGCAAGGCCGCCGCTCCGGCAGCCGCCGAAACCAGCGCTGCCCCCGCGCAGCCGACCCTGCCGCTGGCAGCCGCGCCCGAAGCGCCGGCACCGGCCGCAGCCGCCCCCGCGCCGAGCGCGCCCGCCGCTGAAGCCCCCGCCTCCGGCGGCGGTGACGCCGGCGAAGGCCGCGAATCCGGCCAGCCGCGCCAGCAGAACCACCAGGGTGGTCAGGGTGGCGGCCAGAACCAGGGCCAGAACAACAATCCCTACAACCAGAACGGCCAGCAGGGCCAGGGCAACCGCCGCGACCGCTTCCGCAACCGTCGCGACCGTGACCGCAACCGCGGTGGCCGCGATGACGGCATGCCGCAGGACGGCGGCGAGCAGCAGCCCTTCGTGCCGCGCCCGCACGCCAACGTGCCGGAAGGTTTCCCGGTCTATTCGCTGAGCGACCTCAAGCGCATGCCGGCGCAGAAGCTGCTGGAAATCGCCGAGCAGCTGCAGATCTCCGAAGGCGTCGCCCGCGCCCGCAAGCAGGACGTGATCTTCGCCCTGCTGAAGGTGCTGACCCGCCACGGTGACGGCGTCGCCGCCGACGGCGTGCTGGAAATCCTGCCGGACGGCTTCGGCTTCCTGCGCGCGGCCGAAGCCAGCTACCTGGCCGGCCCGGACGATACCTACATCTCGCCCAGCCAGATCCGCCGCTTCAACCTGCGCACCGGCGACCACATCTCCGGCCGCATCCGCTTCCCGAAGGACGGCGAGCGCTACTTCGCACTGAACATCGTCGACACCATCAATGGTGAGCCGATCGAAGCGTCGAAGAACAAGGTGCTGTTCGAGAACCTGACCCCGCTGTTCCCGCGTCGCCGCTTCACCCTCGAGCGCGGCAACGGCTCGTCCGAAGACATCACCGGCCGCATCCTCGACCTGATGGCGCCGCAGGGCAAGGGCCAGCGTTCGCTCATCGTTTCCCAGCCGAAGGCCGGTAAGACGATGATGATGCAGCAGGTGGCGACGGCCATCACCACCAACCACCCGGACGTGCACCTGATCGTGCTGCTGATCGACGAGCGCCCGGAAGAAGTGACCGAAATGCAGCGCACCGTGCGCGGCGAAGTCATCAGCTCGACCTTCGACGAACCGGCCGCACGCCACGTGCAGGTGGCCGAAATGGTGATCGAGCGCGCCAAACGCCTGGTCGAACACAAGAAGGACGTGGTGATCCTGCTGGACTCGATCACCCGCCTGGCACGCGCCTACAACAACGTGGTGCCGAGCTCGGGCAAGGTGCTGACCGGTGGTGTGGACGCCAACGCCCTGCACCGCCCGAAGCGCTTCTTCGGTGCTGCGCGCAACGTGGAAGAAGGCGGCAGCCTGACCATCATCGCCACCGCGCTGGTCGACACCGGCTCGAAGATGGACGAGGTGATCTACGAAGAGTTCAAGGGCACCGGCAACAGCGAAGTGCACCTGAGCCGTCGCATCGCTGAAAAGCGTGTGTTCCCGGCCATCGACATCAACCGTTCGGGCACCCGCCGCGAAGACCTGCTGATCGAACCGGAACTGCTGCAGAAGATCTGGATCCTGCGCAAGCTGCTGCATCCGATGGATGAAATGGCCGCGATGGAATTCCTGCTGGACAAGATGAAGAACACCAAGTCCAACGACGAGTTCTTCGGTTCCATGAAGCGATAAGAAAAAAGCCCCGCATTGCGGGGCTTTTTTTGCTTTCGGGACGGCCCCATCCACGCATGGCGTGGATCTACCGGTAGCGCCGGGCCATGCCCGGCGGATGCATCCCCCCGGGTAGCGCCGGGCCATGCCCGGCGGCATGGGTTTACGCGCAGACCTGCCGCGGGTCCAGGCCGATGTCACGGCAGATGCGGTCGTGGGCCAGGCCGGCGCAGCGCAGGGTGCCGCCCAACATTTCACTGAGGATGCTGCTGCCGCGGTAGGCCAGATAGCACCACGGCTCCACCGGCACCTTGCCGCCCTGCGCCTGCATCACCACACGCGCTTCTTCCCACGCACCGCTGAAGTACAGCGCCAATGCGAACTGGCTCAGGTGACGGCGTTCGCGCAGGGACGTGAGCCCGGCCAATGCGGGTGCCAGCCCGGCGGGTTGCACGTCCAGCCAGTCCAGTAGCGCCTTGCGCACCAGGTCCGCCAGTCCGGGCACTCTGCCCGCGCACCACGCCGACGATTTCCAGCGGTGCATTGCACTCGTCCACCCACGTCTCGGCCCATTCCACCACGTGCCAGGCGATCACCGCATGCGCATCGCGGCCACGCGGTGCGTGCGCGCTGATCCAGCGCAGGTACGCCCACATCTGCTCATCGCTGCCGTCCCATTTGCCCATGCTGGCCTTGGCCAGCATGTGCACCGACGGCGCGTGGAAGGGGACCATCGCCATTACCTGTGCGAAGCGCTCGCTGCGCGCATCACGTTCGATGTCACACACCACATCGCAATGCAGCATCCCATAGAACGCCAACGGCGGCGGATCGATGCGCGCGGCCAGTTCCTTGAACCGCGTCTGCGCGGCCTGGAACTTCAGCGGAAACGCGCGCCTGCGCGCAGCGGGAATGTCGTCGTAGTAATCCTCGCCGCGTACGCGCCACGCTTCCCCCAGTTCGGCGAAGGCCAGCAGCAGCGCAGCATCGGCGGAGTCGGGTTCGGCGGCGAGCCACTGCGCAGCAATCGCCATGGCGTCCTTCAGCTCACCCAGACAGGCATAGAAGTTCACCTGGTCGCCTTCATGCACCCCGGCCATGGTGGCCGAAGCCGAGGCGTAGGCGCCCTCGCGCACCTGCTGCAGCAGGGCCTGCGCTTCGCCGACAAGCCTGACATTCACGGTCGAGGCGTACGGCAGCAGCCGCACGCTCTGGAACAAACGCCGCATGATCGTCCTTGTGTGTGAATCCACGCCATGCGCGGATCGTTTCCTGGCGCGCCAGTGTAACGGCGCACCAGGATCAACGGACGGAACAGCATCCCGTTTTGCCGCGCGGACCGGCGTGCGCCCGCACGGGCGCGCGGCTTACGGGCAGGCCACCGCACCCTCGGCGTTGGCCGTGTTGGCGGTCAGCTTGACCTGGGTGAACGCTGCAGCAAACGGCTTGTCCGCGGTCACCACGAACGGCGCTTCCACCGCACCCAGTGCCACACCCTGCTTGGCGAAGCACGCCAGCGGCACGGTCACCGTCTGCTTCTGCCCGGGCGAGAGCTTGGCCAGCAACGGGGCGATGTCCACCCCGCCCTCGCAGCCACTGCCGCACTGCATGGTCACCATCACCGGCGAGGCCGGGCGCTTCACCAGCTGCACGTCGAACTGCAACGCGCCGTTGCTGCGCGCCAGGGCGCCCAGGTTGCGCCGCGAGGTGCTGCGTGCGATCAGCTGCGCCGGGGCCAGCCAGGTCACTTCCTTGGCATCCTGCTGGGTGTTCACCTGCACGGTGCGCACCTGCACCACCGGCGTGGAAGTCGGCCAGCGCAGGGTGGCATTCAGATCATTGCCCAGCGGCTGGGTCGCGCCAGCAGCCGCCACGTGCAGCGCGAACGGCGGCGTGTCGGCGCGGTTGAAGATCGGCAGCACGGTCACTTCGCCGCAGCTGTCCGGGTCGGCCTCGTCGAGACGGGCGACCTTGCCGCCCTTGGCGTAGCTGAGGCCATAGCCGAGCGCGAACAGCGACGGCTTCTTCGCATCGGGCTGGTCGATCGGTGCCGGGCAGGGCACGCCCGGCCACGGGAAGCTGAGGCGGCCGCGGAAATCATGCGCGGGCTTGCCGCCCTTGCCGGCCACCAGAACGTCGGTCACGCCCTTGCCTTCGGTGCCCGGCAGCCAGGCTGCGACGAAGGCGCTGGACAGGTTGAGCAGGTCGTTGGTGTACATCGGGCGACCGGACAGGTAGACCGTCACCACCGGCTTGCCGGTCGCGGCCGCCGCCTTCAGCGCGGCCAGGTCCTGCGGGTAGGCACGGCTGTGGCTGACGGTGTCCGAGGCCAGGATGTCGCCGTTGGTTTCCGCATACGGCGTCTCGCCGATCACCGCCAGCACCACGTCGAACGCCTTCGGGTCGACGCCCTGGCCATCGGCACTGAAGCGGACCTTGTCCGCGCCCAGCTCGGCGCGCAGCGCGCCCAGCACCGAATCGGCGTTGGGGAAATCGGCGTTCTTGTTCTCGGTACCCTGCCAGGTCAGCGACCAGCCACCGGACTGGTCACCGATGTTGTCGGCGCCCTTGCCGACCACCAGCACGCGCGCATCGCGGCGCAACGGCAGCACCTTGTCGTCGTTCTTCAGCAGCACCAGCGATTCGCGCACCGCACGGCGCGCCAGTTCGCGGTGCTGCACGGCGCTGGCATCACCGGCATAGCGGCTGTCGGACGGCTTGTGCTCGAACAGGCCGGCGCGCAGCTTCACCCGCAGGATGCGCGTCACCGCATCGTCGATGCGCGCCATCGTGATCTCGCCCTTCTGCACCTGCGCGGTGGTGTTGTCGATGAAGGCCTTCCAGTCGTCGGGCACCATCACCATGTCGATGCCGGCGTTGATCGCCTGCGCGCAGCTGTCGTTGCGGCAGCCCGGCACCTGGGCGATGCCGTTCCAGTCGGAGACGACGAAGCCGTCGAAGCCCATCTTGTCCTTCAGCGCGTCGGTCAGCAGCGCCTTGCTGCCGTGCATCTTGCCGTAGTCGACGCCGGCGGCACGATCGTTCCAGCTGTTGAACGAGGCCATCACCGTCTGCGCGCCTTCGGCCAGCGCGCCGTAGTAGCCCTGCGCATGCACGTTGATCATCGTCGCCTTGTCGACCAGCGCCTCGCCCTGGTCGCGGCCGCTGTCGGTGGCGCCATCGCCGAGGTAGTGCTTGGCGGTGGTGACCACGTTGCCGTCATCCTTGAACGCGCCCTGCGCGCCCTTGACGTAGGCGTGGGCGAAACTGCGGATCACCGCCGGGTCGGACGAATAGCTTTCGTAGGTGCGGCCCCAGCGCGGATCGTGCGCGACGGCCAAGGTGGGCGCGAACACCCAGCCGATGCCGGTGGCGCGCACCGAACGCGCGGTGGCCTCGCCGATGCGCTCGATCAGTTCCGGATCGCCGGCCGCGCCCAGGCCGATGTTGTGCGGGAACAGGGTGGCGCCCAGCACGTTGTTGTGGCCATGCACCGCATCGGTGCCCCAGATCACCGGCACCGGCGTCTTCGCATCGGTGGCCAGCGAAGCAGCGTGGTAGGCGTCAGCCAGCTTCATCCAGTCCTGCACGGTGGCGTGCTTGTCCATGCCCGGCCACGAGCCGCCGCCGTTGAGCACCGAACCGATGTAGTAGCGGCGCACCTGCTCGGGCGTAATCGTTTTGATCTCGGCCTGGGTCATCTGCCCGATCTTCTGCGCCAGCGTCATCTGCGAAAGGATCTGCTGCACGCGGCTTTCGAGCTGCGCATTGGTGGCGATCGCGCTGTGCACGCGCGGCCAGTCCTGCAGGCGTTCGCCGCTGGCCGGTGCGGCACCCACGGGCGCGGCAAGGGCGGCCAGCAGGCAGCTGGCAAGAAGGGTCTGGGTGGGGCGATTCACTGGGCTCTACCTCCGTGGATGAAGTTCCTGGCGTGTTCGGCTGCGGCAACACGTCGGCATGGGCGCTTGCGCACCGCTCCTGACAGCGCTGTCATATAAGGCGTCCCCGCTGCTGTCAATCGTTGTTCGTGTGCAACCGGGCGCGTGTCCCACAACAGCGGGCTCCGGCGCGCCCATCGCATGCCGACGGCCTGCGCGGGTGCTGCATCGCGACACGAAATCGGGAGGTGCCAGCGCCCCTCATGTCGTGGCAACATCCGCCTGCTTCGGCAACATCGACCGGGCCGGCACGCACTACCATCGCCGCGTGCCCGCCGCCTTCCAGGAGGAACCATCGCACCATGCGCAGTCGAATCGAGGATGTCGCCGCCGTTGCCGGAGTGTCGATCAAGACCGTGTCCCGCGTGCTCAACCATGAGCCGAACGTACGCGAGCAGACCCGTGAACGCGTGCTGGCGGCGGTGGCGCGGCTGGGCTACAAGCCGAACCTGTCGGCGCGCAGCCTGGCCGGCCAGCGCTCGTATGCACTGGCGCTGGTCTACAACAATCCGTCGCGCAACTACCTGATGGAAATCCAGAGCGGCATGCTGGAAGCGTGTCATGCCCAGCACTACAACCTGATCCTGGGCCCGGTCGGCATCGGCCGCCGCACCCTGCCCGACCTGGCCGCGCTGTTCGAGAACTCGCGTCCGGACGGCGTGGTGCTGATCCCGCCACTGACCGACGATGAGGTGGTGCTGTCCTACCTGGAAGAGCAGGACATTCCCTTCGCCTGCATCGCGCCACGCCACCCGGAAGGCCGCATCGGCGTGCGCATGGATGAAACCACCGCAGTGGTCGAACTGATCGGCCACCTGGTCGCGCAGGGCCATCGCCGCATCGGCCACATCAAGGGCCCGCGCGCGCACGGTGCCTGCCAGTGGCGCCACGCCGGTTACCGCCAAGCGCTGCGCGAGGCAGGCATCGCCTACGACCCGGCACTGGTGGTCAGCGGCCAGTTCTCTTTCGAGTCCGGCGTGGACGCGGCCAACCTCCTGCTTGACCTGGATGACCCGCCGACGGCGATCTTCGCCGCCAACGACGACATGGCCGCCGCGGTGTACCGCGTGGCGGGCGAGCGTGGCCTGCGCGTGCCGCGCGACCTGTCGGTGTGCGGCTTCGACGACACGCCCATCGCGGGCCACATCTACCCGGCGTTGACCACCGTGCGCCAGCCGACCGCGCATATGGGCCGGCTGGCCACCGAGCAGCTGATCGAGCACATCCGTACCGAGACGGCCGGACGCATGATCACGGTCGAACACGCGGTGCTGGACCGCGAATCGACCGCCGCACCGCGCCGACGCTGACGCCCCCTGCCGCAGTGGACCTGCGCGTCCGTTGCCGGTTCCCACACACGTGCATGCACGCGAGCGGCGGCGGCTTTGCCGTGCGCGATGACAAGCCTGCACGCGCACACTGCGCTGCATGCGTTGTCCGTCCGTCGTCGTTGTCGTGTCCAGAACCTGTCCTATCGGTCATTGATTCACGCCATGCAGAGGACATGCACGACATCCCTGGGCATTCCGTTTGTCCAGCGCTGTCAATCACAGCAGCACCCTCGCCTCCAGCACGCTGCGCCTGCATCCGCGCAGTTCTGTTCTGCACCGCACAACACCGTTGCAGCGATCCATTGGCAGCGCTGTCATGGCTTGAAAACCGCTGGAAATGCTGCAACCAAAGGCAATTCATCAGCATGAGCGCGTTCATGGCAACGGTTACATCGCGGCCTGCGCGCACGTTGCCGAGGCGCACTTGATGGCAGTTTGTTGACAACGCTGTCAACCATCGCTCCAATCCGGCCACGTGCAGTAACCCGCCATCGAGAAGACGCCGCAACGACACCACCGAATTCCCTGGGGAGGGAGCTTCCATGAAGACGTACAAGGCAGTACCTCGCAAGACGATGCTCACTTCCGCGCTGCTGGCAGCGCTCGCTGCACCGGCCTGGGCGCAGGACGCACCTGCCGGCGAAGCTCCCGACCCGGCCACGCTCGATACGGTGCAGGTCACCGGTATCCGCGGCAGCCTGCAGTCTTCCATGAACCTCAAGCGCGACAGCCAGGGCGTGGTTGATGGCATCGTTGCCGAGGACATCGGCAAGTTCCCCGATACCAACCTGGCCGAATCACTGCAGCGCATCAGCGGTGTTTCGATCGACCGCACGTCCAGTGGCGAAGGCTCGAAGGTGACCGTGCGCGGCATCGGCCCCGACTACAACCTGGTGCTGCTGAATGGCCGGCAGATGCCGGCGTCCAATCTCGGCAACGGCGGTGGTGGCCTGAACGGGTCGCGCTCGTTCGACTTCGCCAATCTCGCCTCGGAATCGATTTCGGCGGTGGAGGTCTACAAGACCAGCCGCGCCGACAATCCGGCCGGCGGCATCGGTGCCACCATCAACATCAAGACTCTGCGCCCGCTCGAATCGGAACCGGTGATCAGCCTCGGCCTGAAGGCGGTCAACGATTCGTCCAACGACAACCTGCCGCGCACGCTGCAGGGTTCCAACGTGACCGGCGAACTGTCGGGCATCTTCAGCCAGCGCTATGCCGACGACCGCTTCGGCGTGTCGCTCAGTGCCAGCCACCAGGAGCGTGATTCGGGCTTCAACCAGGCCACCGTGGCCGAGGGCTGGGCCACGTTCTACGGCAACAACACCACTGACGGCCGTGCCCTGCCGCAGCCGGGCCAGGGCTACTCGGACCGCATCACCAACCGGCCGGGTCCGAACGATGTGTATGGGCGGCCGCAGAACACCGCGTACAACGTCAATGGCGTGCAGCGCCAGCGCACCAACGCGCAGGCCACCTTCCAGTGGAAGCCGGCCGACAATGTCACCACCACGCTGGACTACACCTATGTCGAGAACAAGGTGCAGCAGCAGCGCAGCGAGCTGTCGGTGTGGTTCAACTACGGCCCGGGCGACAGCACCTGGACCAATGGCCCGGTGGCGGCGCCGATCATCTACAGCGAGGACATGACCAACTCGGACGTGTCGATGGGTGGTGCGCGGCTGGCGACCAAGACCGACATGCACTCGCTCGGGTTCAACGTGGACTGGGAAGTGAACGACGCGCTGGACCTGTCGTTCGACGCACACAATTCCCAGGCCGAATCGCAGCCGGACAGCCCCTACGGCTCGGCCGGCGTGCTCGGCGTGGCCGCCTTCGTGCGCGGCAAGACCACCGTCGACTACAGCGGTGACCTGCCGATCATCAACATCGCCCTGCCGCCGGGGGGTGTGCAGGCGTCCGATGCGCTGGTCACCGGCTCGGTGTTCCAGAACAGCTACAACAAATCCAAGGTGCAGCAGTACCAGGGCCGCGGCACGTTCCGCTTCGCCGACTACTCGGCACTGGATTTCGGCATCGGCCACACCCAGGTGGAAAACCGCTCGGCCTCGGCCATCATGCAGCGCAATACCTGGGGCGGCCTGGGCTCGCCGTCCGACTATGCCGATGACATCTGGTATGCGGACAACATGGCCAAGTACTTCAAGGCCTTCTCCGGGCACAGCGATCCGCGCCTGACCGGCCAGTTCCTGGTGTTCGACTTCGACCGCCTGATCGACCGCGCCGCGCAGGTCGGCACCGACGCCGATCCGGCCTGCCCGACCTGCTACTACGCGCCCACCGAGTACTCCGAAGACATCCGCACCACCGAAAAGACCCGCAGCGCCTTCCTGCAGTACCGCACCACCTTCGACTGGTCGATGCCGCTGCACGTGGCTGCCGGCGTGCGCTACGAACAGACCGAGGTGGAATCCAGCGCGATGGTGCGCGTGCCCACGGGCATCAGTTGGGGCTCGGCCAATGAACTGAACATCGTGTACGCACCGGAAAGCAGCTTCGTCGGTGGCCGCGGCAAGTACGACTACGTGCTGCCCAATGTCGACCTGAAGCTGGATCTGAGCGAGACGCTGGCACTGCGCGGCAGCTACAGCCGCACGCTGGGCCGGCCCAGCTGGACGCAGATCCAGAGCGGCCAGTCGCTGGCCGACATCGTGCGCACCCAGGGCGGCAGCGGCAGCCGCGGCAACCCCGGGCTGGAGCCGCTGATCTCGGACAACTTCGATCTGTCGCTGGAGTGGTACTACGGCGAAGGCAGCTACGCCTCGGCCGGTTTCTTCCGCAAGAACATCAAGAACTTCATCAGCGACACCGTGGTGCGCGAAAACGCCGGCAACCTGCACACGCCGGTCGGTGGTGCGTACTGGAACGAGGCGCTGGCTTCGTGCGGCGGCACCGACATGCCGTGCATCCGCGATTACATCTTCACCAACCACGCCGGCGACCCGGGCGTGAACTTCACCGGTGTCAATTCGGCCGGGCAGCTGACCGGCACCATCGAAGGCCTGCCGACCGACCCGATGGCCGGCTTCGACATCACCGTGCCGGCAAACCAGCATTCGGACCACCTCGATGGCTGGGAAGTGGCGGTGCAGCACCTGTTCGGCCAGTCCGGTTTCGGCGTGGCCGCCAACTACACCAAGGTGAAGTCCGGGCTGACCTTCAACAACCTCAGCCTGGGTGACCAGTACCCGATGATCGGCCTGAGCGACTCGGCCAACTTGGTTGCGTTCTACGACAAGAACGCCTGGCAGGTCCGCGCGGCTTACAACTGGCGCGACAAGTTCCTCAACGGCATCGGTGGCCAGGGCCCGAACCCGAACTACACCGCCGCCTACGGTCAGTTGGATCTGAACATCAGCTACGCGGTAAGCGAGCAGCTGAGCCTGAGCCTGGAGGCGATCAACCTGACCGACGAGACCATGCGCACCTACTCGCGCCACACCAACATGCTGCGCTACGCCACCCAGACCGGGCCGCGCTACATGTTCGGCGTGCGTTACAAGTTCTGACCGGCTGCAGTAGTGTGGAGCCGAGCCCAGGCCCGGCTCCACACTGCCCCGGATACCCGCGCATGCTGCCCCAGCCCCGCCCCATCGAAGAGATCCACGGCATGGACCCGGCACAGCTGCACGTGCAGCTGCCCATCTGGACGACGCCGAAGGTGATCCGTGGGCTGGTGGCGCACTGGCCACTGGTCGCTGCAGCGCGCCACTCCGCGGCCGAAGCGGTGGCCCACCTGGCCGGCTTCGACCATGGGCAGATGCCGGTAACGGCGACCACCGCCGCGCCCGAGACCCGCGGCCGGTTGTTCTACAACGAAGACATGAGCGGCTTCAATTTCCGCCGCGAACAGATTCCGCTGAAGGTGGTGCTGGCCACGTTGCTGAAGTACGCCAGTGATCCCGCGCCACCGTCCATCTATGTGGCGTCGACCACGCTGGACAGCTTCCTGCCCGGTTTCAGCCAGGCCAATCCGCTGCACCTCGGCGTGGCCGACCCGCTGGCCAGCATCTGGATCGGCAACCGCTCGCGCATCGCCGCCCACCAGGACGTGCCGGACAACCTGGCCTGCGTGGCGGCCGGCCGCCGCCGCGTCACCCTGTTCGCACCGGAACAGATCGACAACCTGTACGTGGGGCCGCTGGATTTCACCCCGGCCGGGCAGGCGATCAGCCTGGTCGATTTCCATGCGCCGGACCTGCAGCGCTTCCCGCGCTTCGCCCAGGCGTGGGCGCAGGCCCAGGTGGCCGAGCTGGCGCCCGGCGATGCGGTGTTCATTCCGTCGCTGTGGTGGCACCACATGGAAGGGCTGGAAGCGTTCAACGTGCTGGTGAACAGCTGGTGGCGACCGGTGCCGGCGTGGATGGATTCACCGATGAACGCGCTGATGCTGGCCATCCTTGCACTGCGCGACCTGCCGCCGGAACAACGCGCACACTGGCGCACGATGCTTGACCACTATGTGTTCGAGGCGGGCGAACATACAGCCGCGCATGTGCCGCAGGACGCGCGTGGCGTGCTCGCTCCGCTGGAGGCGGCCGGTGCCGAACGCGTGCGCGATACGTTGCGGCGCCGCCTGCAACGATGACACCGGGGCACCGTGCTTAACCCCAAGGCTTGCGGATGTGCCCATAATGGCGGTTCCCCCACCGTCTGCGCTGGCTGCGATTGTTCGTGCCGCGCTCCGCTGCCGCATGCCACCGATCTCCAACCGCCTGAACCTGGGCAAGCTGATTCTTGCGCTGGCCCTGCTGAGTACGCTCATTGCGTTGGCCAATACCCTGCTGGCCAGCTACCGCGTGCAGCGCGACCAGCTGGTGGGCAACACCCTGGAAGCCAACCGGGTCTACGCCAGCAAACTGGCCGAGACCACGCAGAACTTCCTGTTGTCGGCGCAGCAGCAGCTGGCCTACGCCGCAACCCGGCTGGGTGAAACCGGCCTGGAACCCGAACAGGCGCAGCGCGAGGCCAGCCGCCTGCAGCTGCAGTCCAGCAGCTTCAACTCTTCGCTGGTGGTGAACGTGGATGGCCTGGTCATTGCAACCTCGCCGCAGACCCTGCAGCTGCAGGGCGAAGTGCTGAAGAGCGTGGGCAGCCAGATGGCCCTGGCACGGCGCCAGCCGTTGATCAGCGATCCCTACCAGTCGGCCACCGGCAAGCTGCTGATTTCACTGTCGCACCCCGTCTTCGACCGCCAGGGCCGCTACCTGGGCTACGTCAGCGGCACCCTGTATCTGCGCCAGCGCAGCGCCCTGCACACCCTGCTGGGCAAACACTATTACCGCGATGGCTCGTACCTGTACGTGGTGGACCACAACGGTCGCATCATCTACCACAACGATGCCAGGGAAGTCGGCACCTACGCGCTGGACAACCCGGCGGTGAAGGCGGTGATGCGCGGCCGTTCCGGCAGCCAGCAGCTGGTCAACAACCATGGCGTGGCCCAGCTGTCCGGCTACGCGCCGGTGCCGGCCACCGGCTGGGGCATCATCGCCCAGCGGCCCACCGAGGCGACCCTGCAGCCGCTGTCGCGCCTGATGAGCTCGGTCATCTGGAATGCCATTCCGCTGGGCGTGCTGTCGCTGCTGATCACCTGGTGGTTCGCGCGGCGCATCTCGATGCCGCTGTGGCAGCTGGCGCGCAACGTGCAGGAAGGCGAAGACACCGGCAACGCGATCAACCACGTGACCGGCATCCGCGCCTGGTATTTCGAAGTGGCGCAGTTGAAGCAGGCGGTGCTGTACAGCTTCAACGCCCTGCAGGACCGCATCGGTTCGCTGAACCGGGCCAGCCGCACCGACCCGCTGACCGGGCTGCTGAACCGCCGTGGCCTGCAGCACGCACTGGAGCTGCTGCAGGCGCAGGGCGTACCGTTCGCGATCGTGGCGCTGGACATCGACCGCTTCAAGTCAATCAACGACACGCACGGCCACGATGTGGGCGATGCCGCCATCGTGCATATTGCCGAACAGATGCGCCGGCATTCGCGCGAAACCGATGTGCTGTGCCGCGCCGGCGGCGAGGAGTTCCTGCTGCTGTTGCCGGGCGTCGGCACCGATGCCGCACGCCAGGCCGCCGAACGGCTGCGCCGGCACATCGCCGACGAAGCCTTCGCCCCGGTCGGCACGATCACCGTGTCGCTGGGCGTGGCCCATTTCCCCAGCTTCCATGCCGATGTGGAGCAGGCGTTGCGGCTGGCCGACAAGGCCCTGTACCTGGCCAAGGAACAGGGCCGCAACCAGGTGGTGGTGTACCCGCACGCCGATTGAGCGTGCGGGCATGGCGGCGCCGCCTCAGCCCAGCGGGGTCAACAGGCGCGGGCCGTCGTCGCGGCCAACCATGTAGACGCCGCCTTCGGGCAGCAGGTCGGTGCCGGTGGCTTTCCCGTCTTCGCCGGTCTTCCACGGCGCTGGCTGACGCGGGCCGGGAATATAGGCCGACCAGCGCCCATAACGCGTTTCTTTCGAATCGAAGGCATACGTGACCGGCACCCGCAGGGTCCAGAACTCGCGGTCCTTGTCCTCACCCGTGGTCGGTGGGTTGAAGGTCCAGCTGCGGGCCGCGCCGATGCTTGCCTTGGCAAACGCGTCACGCAGCATCTGCATGGTGCGCTCGGGTGCAACCACAGTGAGATTGGTCTGCTCGGCGATCACGTCGGCAACCTTGCCATCGCGCCCCACCTTGAGCAGCAGCATCACCTGGCCCTGGCCCCGGATCTCCGCGGCACGGGAGGGAAACGCCGGCGGCTGCATGCGCACGGCGGTGACATCATCGGTGTTCTTCGCGTGCGCATCTGGCGCCGGGCCAAAATTCGCGTCCGCCAGACGCACCTGCATCGTGCCGTCGGCCATGTTGGCCGCCTGCAGGCGCAGGCGCACCTCGGTACGCGCAGGCACGGACTGACCATCGACCCGTACCGGCTCGAAGCGCCAGGACTTCACGGCGCCATCCACCATCGCCGCCACGTCAACGGCGACCTTGTCACGATGATCCAGCTGGAATCCTTCGACCTGGCCTTCGCGCCCGATGTCGATGACGCCACTGAGCGTCATGCTGGCTTCGGCCTGCTTGCGCACCTGGCGCGCGGTCTGCGCCTGCGCGCTGTCGAAGGTCACTGCGCCGGCACCCACTGCCAGGGCCACGGCCAGGAAAAGAGATCTACGCATCACAGCCACTCCTTGTGCATGAAGCCCACAGGCTACCCCATCCCGGGCAGGGCATCCAAGGCTCAGGCCAGGCGGTGCGCCGCCGCGTAAGGGGGAGTATCGGGGTAGTCGCCGGCCGCGAAGCGGTCCTGCAGGCCCTGCCACCAGAGGGGATCGAACAGATGGCGATAGTGCTCGCGCACCGCCGCCAGCTCCTGCGCGGGCAGCCCCATGAA
Organism: Stenotrophomonas sp. S49; assembly: GCF_016624905.1. NCBI lineage: Bacteria > Pseudomonadati > Pseudomonadota > Gammaproteobacteria > Lysobacterales > Lysobacteraceae > Stenotrophomonas > Stenotrophomonas sp. S49. The sequence goes on from NZ_JACVUD010000018.1 coordinate 50,797, forward strand.
CGGGCCGAAGCGCTCGGGGAAAACGTCACGCGGCCCCACATGGAACCAGGGTTCGTCGGCCATGGCCTCTTCCGGCGAGCGCGGCTGCGGCCAGGCGCGGAACACGCATTCGCTGACCAGGCACAGTTCGTCGTAGTCGTAGAACACCGCGCGCCCGTGCCGCGATACGCCGAAGTTCTTCGGCAGCATGTCGCCCGGGAAGATGTTGTTGCGCGCCATGTCGGTGATCGCCTGCGCGTAGTCCAGCACCGCTGCACGCACCGCGTCGCCGCTCTGTTCGCGCAGGTACAGATTCAACGGACGGAATCGGCGCTGCACGTAGCACAGCGCGATCTCGATCTCATCGCCATCCACGCGCACGCTCTGCGCGCACTGCTGCAGCAGCTCGTCCAGCAGCGCCGGGGCGAAGCGCGCGCGCGGGAAGCGCAGGTGCCGATACGGTTGCGCGTCCAGCAGGCGCCCCACCCGGTCCAGGTTGAACACCAGCGCGTATTTCTCTTCCACCTGCTGCCGCGACATGGCCTTGGGCCAGGCGAAGCGGTCGCGTATCAGCTTGAACACCAGCGGATAGCTGGGCAGGGTGAACACCGCCATGACCATGCCCGGCGTGCCTTCGGCATGCACCAGCTGTTCGTTGGGATGGTCGCCGAAATGGCGGAAGAACGTACGGTAGCGCTCGGTCTTGCCCTGTTTGGCGCGGCCCAGCACGGTGTACAGCTCATCGATGGGTTTGCCCGGCAGCAGGCTGCGCAGGAACACCACCGCATCGCCCACCGTGGCCAGGTCGGCCTGGAAGTAGCTGCGCGATACACCGAACAGGTGGGCGACATCGCGCCGGCGGGTCAGCACGGCGTCGGCACGCAGGCCGCCGGCATCGTTCACCAGGGCAATCACGCAGGGCGAGAAACGGTGTTCGCCAAATACACGACCCACCAGGTACGCGCGGCGCTCGCGGTAGAACACCGTATCCAGCAGTTCGATGCTGCGCACCGGGGTATCGCCCCAGTGGGCCAGGTCATCCTGCAGGCGCACCGCGATGGCCGCAGCGCAGCGCAACTGGTGGGCATACGGCACATCGAAACGATAGTCGGCCAGCACCCGCTGCAGGGCCTCCACCGGCCGGGTGGCCGAGACCGAGTAGGTGTGGCGGGCCACCGGGTGGGTAATCGCATCGGAGGGTTCGATGTCGAAGGCGATGAATTCCACCGCCGGATCGACGCCGCGGGTGCCGAACAAGCGCCGTGACAGCGTGTTGTAGAAGGTCTTGTACAGCTCGGCGTCGATCAGCCCCTGCAGCAGGGTGGTGAAGTGCGCATGCACCTGCAGCCACAGCGCGCGCTCGCCGACGGCCCCGCCGGCCAACCGCCGCAGGGCATCCATGCGTTCGGCAATGCACCGGTCGTACAGGGCAATGCGCTCGACCGCGTCCTGGCGCGCGCCGACCCAATCGCGCTGCTCGAAGCGGCCGCGCGCGCGCGCCGTGATCGCGGCGAAGCGCGCGTGGTAATCCTCGAAGCCGGCCGCGACGGCCTGGGCAAGGCGCAGGGGCAGTTCCGGGGGAAAGTCGAGGGCGGCCATGGGCCAACCATACGCCGCCGTGGGGTAGCTTGTGTAGAGTCGAGCTTGCTCGACTGCCTTTCCGTAGAGTCGAGCTTGCTCGACTGCTTTGAGTAGAAGCAGTCGAGCAAGCTCGACTCTACGAAAGCCGGCGGTCAGATCGCCAGTTCGGCTTCCACGTCCTGCACCTTGCGCCGGGCCAGTGCCAGATTGCTCTTGGTCCGGTCCAGCACGATGTAGAAGAACAGGCCCTTCTTGCGCGCCACCGGGCGCATGATGTGGTACGCCTTGCCCAGCGAAATCAGGATGTCTTCAATGCTGTCGTTGAGGTTCAGCGAGGCGGCGGTCTTCATTTTGGCGCGGATCACTTCGGTGTTGCCGGCGGCCGCCACCTCCATGTCCATGCCCGCGCCGGCCTCGCCCAGCAGCATGCCGCTCTCGTAATCGACCAGGGCCACGGCCTGCGCGCCGTCGATACCCATCAGTGCATTCAGCGATTCAGTCAGTCCAGCCACGTGCGCTCCCCTTCATCTTGTTGGTTCGAGCCCCTGGTTCCCCTGCGGCCGGGCTCACGTTCCGCCGAGTTCGGCCAGGATCTCCCGGCCACATTCCCTGCTCTGCCACAGCACCTGGCCGATCACGCTTCGCTGGTCGCACGCGGCCATCAGCAGCAGCGGTGCGCGCCCTTCGGCGGTAATGGCCAGCATCAGCACCTTGCCGCCGGCGGCCTCCAGCATCAGCGTCTGCAGTTCGCCCAGCACCAGTTCGCGGCCCACCGCGCCAGCCAGCGCCAGCATGGCGCTGGTCATCGCCGCCAGCCGTTCACCGCGCCCTTCGGCACCGGCACTGACCACTGCAAAGCCATCCACGCTGGCCAGCACCACCGCACGCACGCCTTCCACGCGCTGGCGCAGGTCGTGCAACAACGGCTGCAGGCGGGCGCGTTGTCGTTCGTCCGGCAGCAGGGCCGGCTGTCCGTCAGCCATGCGCGGCCACCAGGGCGTGCGCTTCCATTTCACTCATCAGTACATCCATCAGCAGCAGTCCCTGCTCACGATCGCGGGCATCCAGTGGCAGCAGCGGCAGCGGTTGTCCGTCCAGCACGGCGCGTGCCGCCCAGTCGTCCAGTGCCCCCGCCGGTGCCAGGTCCAGGTGGGTGACCGCCACCACCAGCGCCAGCGAACCGGCGAAGGGCTGCAGGGCCAGCAGGTAGGTGTCCAGTTCGGTGGCCACGCCGCTGCGACGGGCGTCCAGCAGCAGCACCGCACCGCCCGCACCCTGCAGCAGGATCGGCCACAGGAAGTCGAAGCGCTGTTGGCCCGGCGTGCCGTACAGGCGCAGGCGTTCGCCGTTGGGCAGGTCGATATCGGCGTAGTCCAGGGCCACAGTGGTCGATGCTTTGTCGGCACCGCCGCGATCATTGTTGGCCACATCGGTATCAATCACCGCGCCGGCCGCGATGCTGCGTACCAGCGTCGATTTGCCGCTGCCCATGCCGCCCAGCACCACCACCTTGTGTTCACGCATGGCGCTCGTTCCCGCGCAGGCTGCGCCACAGACGGGCCAGCAGGCCAGGGTCTGGGCTGGTGCTGCGCAGCGGCGTGGCCGTGGATATGGCCGAACCCTGCAACTGGGCGTAACCACACAGGTAGGCCGCATGCACGAAATCACGCACGGCCGCGGCGGGAAGCTCCAGCAGCATCGCGCATTCGTCCACCGTACTGGCGCGCTTGAGCAGCAGCGAGCACAGGCGGAAGGCATCGTGATCGTGGCCCAGCACGCGGAAATCCGGCCAACGCAGCAGCTTCACCGTGGCCCCGCGCAGGCGCTCGTCCAGCGCCTGCCAGTGGCGGCTGCGCTGCGCCCATTGCCACAGCAGCGGGCGCAGTGGCTGGCGCGCCCGCGTACCGGCCAGCGCCTGCAGCTGCGCGGCCGTGAGCGCATCTAGCTGCAGGCGTTCGAATCCGTCGGCCAGGCGCTCCACGAGTTGCGCGGCCGGCTCCTGCAACAGCACCGCCTGGTCCTGGTCGATATCCATCAGCAGCAGGGGCTGGCCATCCAGGCCCAGCTGCAACTGGCCCTGGCGCAACGGCAGGCGCTCGCGCAGCAGGCGGGTGATGGCATGGGCCCCGTCGGCCAGGCGTACCGGTGTGGACGGCGGTGCGGCCTGCATGCCGCGCAATGCATGGCCGATGGCGCCGTCGTCCAGCACATCGTGGCCACCATCGCCGCGGCGCAGCTGCCCGCCGATGTCTTCTATCCAGCACTGCAGGCGGGGCCGCTGCTGGCGCATGCGCAGTGCCGCATTGCGCAGTGCCGGCGTATCGCGGATCACCAGCAGATCGCAGTCGTCCAGATCCTGGCTGCGGCGGATCTGCCCGTCGGGCAATGCCGAGGCCACACGCAGGCGCTGCAGCAGTGCCTGCTCGCCCTGGATATCGGTTCCCACCACCAGCACGCGTGCCATCCGAGTTCCCCGGGCAACCGCCTCCCCGGCGGTTTCGCAGGCCAAGGCTAGGACAAGTGAGACGCGGCAGGCCGTGACCCATTGCTCAGATTGCAGCGGGTGGTGAAGGGGCACACAGCGGTTCTGCGACGGCCATCGGGGGCAAGTTTCATGCCGTGTTGACGGCATTGGAGAAAGGGGTCGGAGCCCTCTGCTTCGCAGCGGGATCCGACCCCGGCCCCCCCCCCGGCCCCCGCAAAAAAAAAACCCCGCCCGAGCCCCGGGGTGTTGTT
>NZ_JACVUD010000190.1:0-208 GCF_016624905.1 Stenotrophomonas sp. S49
CGACCTCCGGCGTGACAGGCCAGCATTCTAACCAGCTGAACTACCGCTCCAGTTTTACTGCAGTTCTCCCCGGGCCGAAGCCTGGAAGAAAACAAAGCCCCCAGTTGCCCGGGGGCCTCGCGTTGAAGTGGCGGAGCGGACGGGACTCGAACCCGCGACCTCCGGCGTGACAGGCCAGCATTCTAACCAGCTGAACTACCGCTCCACA
>NZ_JACVUD010000019.1:0-54877 GCF_016624905.1 Stenotrophomonas sp. S49
CCCCCCCCCCCCCCCCCCCCGCCCGCCCCCCCCCCCCCCCCGGCGGATGGGCTCAGAACCCGTGGGTGATGCTGGGCTGGGTGGCCGACGAGAAATCGGCGTAGGGATCGTGTTCGCCACTGCCGCCTTCGGACAGGCGGAACTTCAGCGCCAGGCCATCGCGCGAATCGGCCGCACGCAGCGCCTCTTCCTGCTCGATCACGCCGCTCTTGGCCAGCCGGAACAGGCACTGGTCGAAGCTTTCCATGCCTTCTTCCAGCGACGATTCCATCGCCGCCTTGATCTCGTGTACCTGGCCGCGGCGCAGCAGGTCGCGGATCATCGGCGTGTTGATCAGCACCTCGGTGGCCGGCAGGCGGCGCCCGGCCTTGTTCTTCACCAGGCGCTGGCTGATCACCGCACGCAGGTTCAGCGCCAGGTTCATCAGCACGTTCTTGTGCGCGCTTTCCGGGAAGAAGTTCAGGATGCGTTCGATGGTCTGGTCGGCGTTGTTGGAATGCAGGGTGGCCAGGCACAGGTGGCCGGTTTCGGCGAAGGCGATCGCCGCCTCCATCGTCTCCGCATCCAGGATTTCGCCGATCAGGATCACGTCCGGCGCTTCACGCATCGCGTTCTTCAGCGCGTTGTGGAAGGCATGGGTGTCCAGCCCGACCTCGCGCTGGTTCACGATCGACATCTTGTGCTTGTGCAGGTATTCGATCGGGTCCTCGATGGTGAGGATGTGCCCGGTGGTGGTGCTGTTGCGGTGGTCGATCATCGACGCCAGCGAGGTGGACTTGCCCGAGCCGGTGGACCCCACCACCAGCACCAGCCCACGCGGGGTCATGATCACATCCTTCAGCACCTGCGGAAGATTGAGCTCCTCGATGCTGGGAATGCGGCTGCGGATGGCACGGATGACCATGCCCACCTCGCCGCGCTGCTTGAACACGTTGACGCGGAAGCGACCGGCGTCGGGCAGGGCGATGGCCATGTTGAGCTCCAGCTCGCGCTCGAACTGCGGCACCTGGCCTTCGTCCATCAGCGAGTAGGCGATCTTCTTCACCATGCCCGGCGGCAGGCCGGTATTTCCCAGCGGGTACAGCTTGCCTTCGATCTTGATGTACACCGGCGCACCGGTGGTCAAGAACATGTCCGAGGCGTTCTTTTCGGTCATCAGCTTCAGGAAGTAGCCGATATCCATCGCGAATTTTCCCCAACGAAACCGCCAGCGACCGTTGCAAGCACGGCGTCGGCTTGACGACAATGGCCACGTACCGACAACCGGGCACGGGCCTCCCCAATGAAACGACTTAGCTTCGCACAAATGCGCCAGGGCCTGTATGTGATGGCGTTGGCATTCGCGGTGTCTGCCCCCGTTGGGGCGCAGGAAGCCGCGCTGGAACTGGCCCAGGCCCAGCAGGCCGTGGAAAAGGCCACCCAGGCCGATGCCGACCAATATGCGCCAGACCTGATCGGCTTGGCCCGACAGGGGCTGGAACAGGCCCAGCGCGCCGCCGGCGACCGCCGCGAGCGCAAGAACGCCCCGGCCCTGGCCCTGCGTGCCGCCGCCGACGCCGACCTGGCCCGCGCCCGCAGCGAGGAGGCCACCGCCACCGCCCAGCTGCAGCTGCGCCGCAACGAGGTGAACCAGCTGCAGCGCCAGCTGTCGACCGGGGAGGACCGCCGATGAAGACGCTTTCCACCCTTGCGCTGGCCACCGCGCTGGCCCTGCCGGGCCTGGCCCTGGCTGCCGACAACCCCATGGTGGGGCAGTTGACCCAGCGCCTGATGGCGATCCAGGCCAACCCGGACACCGCCGAATTGGGCGCCTTCGAGCGCATGCAGGCCCAGCAGGCCATCGCCACCCTGGAAAAGGCCAAGCGCCGTGACCAGGAGCTGGCCACCTACCTGGCCGAGCGCCGTGTGGATATCGCCGAAACCAGCGTGCGCGCCGCCCTGGCCGCCCGCGAGGTGGACCGGCTGGAGCGCACCCGCAGCGACCTGCTGATCGAAGCCAGCCGCCGCGACGCGGCCCGTGCCCGCCAGGAAGCCGAGCAGCTGCGCATGCAGGCGCAGATGCAGGCCGAGGAGTCCGAGCGCCTGCGCCTGGCCGCCGAGGCCGAGACCCTGGCCCGCCAGGACGCCGAAAACGCCCTGACCAGCGTGGCCGGCAAGCAGCAGCAGCGCCTGAGTGCGGCCCAGCAGAACGCGGCCAAGCTGGCCCGTGAAGAGGCCGAACTGGTGTCCGGGCAGAAGCTGCCGGGCTCGAAGTTCGACGGTCGTGGCGAAGTCTTCACCCTGGGCGGTGACGCCTTTGCCGCCGGTGCGGCCGGCCTGTCCGGCGGGGCGAAGAACCAGGCCAAGGCCCTGGCCGAGTACCTGAACATCGGCAAGAAGGGCCGGGTGCGCATCGAGGCCTACGACAGCGCCACCGGCGTGGGCCAGAAGCGTGCCGAAGCCCTGCGTGACGCGCTGGTGGCGGCCGGTGTCGCAGGCAACCGCATCCAGGTGGCCGGCAAGAAGGCCGCGTCCACCAAGGCCCGCTCGGCCGAGATCATCGTGGCCCCGTAATTGCTTGAATTTGTTTGTTTTTCGTTGCTTTGAGTATTCAGCCTGAACCCCGCCACGGCGGGGTTCGGTCTTTTTGTCGCAGGGGCTTGAACCCGGCCTGCAGCAAGCGTAGGGTCAATCGTCCGGGACGCAATGCCGCGGACCGGACGATGGGAGGGCCGGGCCGATGCAAGCAGGGCGCGAACCGCAGCAGACCGACGTGCGCAGGCCAGTGCCGCGGGTCGTGGTGCGCACCCATGTGGCCATCTCCCGGCGCTCCTCCATGAACAACGCCCCGTGCCTTGCGGCCGGGGCGTTCGTGTATCTGTCGAAGGAGGTCCATCATGTTTGAAGATCAGCCCCAGAGCGAGATCGACGCCCGTCGCGCGTGTGATCCGGAGTTCCGGGCACTCCATGACCAGCACCGTAAGTTGAACAAGAAGTGCATGGACGCGGAGTTGGGTGTCCTCCCGATCGATGATGTCACCCTGGGTCGAATGAAGCGCGAGAAGCTGCTGGCCAAGCAACGCCTTCTGCGTATGTACGAAACCCCGCTTCCCACGACGTCCCCCACGCACTGACGCACGCGCTCACGCCCGGAACGGCGTGATCGGGCCATCGAAGGCCCGGCCAGGCACCTGACCTGGCCTCGCGGTATCGCCGGCAACGGCGGCCGCGCCAAGGCACCACAGGCGGTGGTGCCTTGGCCCGCAGGCCCCGGCCTGTGCAAAACCCTGCAGCCTGAGTCCACCGATGCGGGCGGTACCGGTCTCCTCGTCGATCCGGGGCCGTCCGCATCCTCCTTTCCTGGTCCGCCTGACCCTGTTTTGGTAGGGGCCAACCTTGGTTGGCCCGCCTTGGCTGCTACCCGCCGGGCACGGCCCGGCGCTACAGAGACGTCTGCATCGCGGTGCCTGACTTTCGGCGCCATCCGTCGGATAATCCATGGTCCGGCCCTGCGCGGCGCGAAACGAAAGTCCCCGAATGCCCATCCATTCTTCCGTCCTCGAACTCATCGGCAAGACCCCGATCGTCAAGGCCCAGCGCCTGGATACCGGTGTCTGCGAGCTCTACCTGAAGCTCGAAAGCGCCAACCCGGGCGGATCGATCAAGGACCGCATCGGCCTGTCGATGATCGAGGCCGCTGAAAAGCGCGGCGATCTGAAGCCCGGCGCCACCCTGGTGGAAGGCACCGCCGGCAACACCGGCCTGGGCCTGGCCCTGGTCGCGCAGCAGAAGGGCTACAAGCTCATCCTGGTGGTTCCGGACAAGATGAGCCGGGAAAAGATCTTCAACCTGAAGGCCATGGGCGCCGAAGTGCGCCTGACCCGTTCGGACGTGGCCAAGGGTCACCCCGAGTATTACCAGGACCTGGCCCAGACCATCGCCGAGCAGACCCCCGGCGCCTACTTCATCAACCAGTTCGGCAACCCGGACAACCCGGCCGCGCACGAATTCGGCACCGGCCCGGAAATCCTGGAGCAGATGGGCGGCGACCTGGACGCGATCGTGTTCGGCTGCGGCAGCTCGGGCACCATGACCGGCCTGTCGCGTGCCTTCGCCAAGCTGTCGCCGAACACCGAGCTGGTGCTGGCTGATCCGGTGGGTTCCATTCTTGCCGAGTACATCAACGACGGCAACCTGAACGACAAGTCCGGCAGCTGGCTGGTGGAAGGCATCGGCGAGGACTTCCTGCCCTCTATCTCCGATTTCAGCCGTGTCAAGAAGGCTTATGCCATCAGCGATGCCGAAAGCTTCCACACCGCGCGCGAGCTGCTGGGCAAGGAAGGCATCCTGGGCGGGTCGTCCACCGGTACCCTGCTGGCCGCGGCACTGAAGTACTGCAAGGAGCAGACCACGCCGAAGAAGGTGCTGGTGCTGGTCTGCGACACCGGCAACAAGTACCTGTCCAAGATGTACAACGACTACTGGATGCTGGACAACGGCTTCCTGCAGCGCCCGCAGCACGGAGATCTGCGCGACCTGATCCTGCGCCCGTACGGCCAGCGCGACACCGTGGTGATCGGCCCGAACGACCTGCTGACCACCGCCTACCAGCGCATGAAGCTGTACGACGTGTCGCAGCTGCCGGTGATGGACGGCGACCAGCTGGTCGGCATCGTCGATGAAAGCGACGTGCTGCTGCACGTCTATGGCGACGAAGCGCGCTTCCGCGACCCGGTGGCCACGGCCATGGTCAGCAAGCTGGATCGGCTGGACGTGAAGTCGCCCATCGAGGCCCTGCTGCCGGTGTTTGACCGCGGCCAGGTGGCCATCGTCATGGACGGCAACGCCTTCCTGGGCCTGATCACCCGCATCGACCTGCTGAACTTCCTGCGCCGACGCGTGCAGTAAGCGCACGATCGCGCGCATTCGCTGCTGAATCCCGGTTTATCCGCGTCAAAGCCCGTTAAGGGCGCGCTGATAGACTCCCGCTCCTTCGACGGCGCCGAACACCGGCGCCATTCAGGAAACGAAATGTCCAACGCTTCCAAGCCCGATCGCGCGCTGGCCCTGGCCACGCTGGCCATCCACGGCGGCCAGTCGCCCGATCCGAGCACCGGCGCGGTGATGCCGCCCATCTACGCCACCTCGACCTACGCGCAGTCCAGCCCGGGCGAGCACCAGGGCTTCGAGTATTCGCGCACGCACAACCCGACCCGCTTCGCCTACGAGCGTTGCGTGGCCTCGCTGGAAGGCGGCACCCGCGGTTTCGCCTTCGCTTCGGGCATGGCCGCCAGCAGCACCGTGATGGAACTGCTGGACGCCGGCAGCCACGTGGTGGCGATGGATGACATCTACGGCGGCACCTTCCGCCTGTTCGAGCGCGTGCGCCGCCGCACCGCCGGCCTGGATTTCAGCTTCGTCGACCTGACCGATCTGGCCGCCTTCGAAGCGGCGATCACCCCGCAGACGAAGATGGTCTGGATTGAAACCCCGACCAACCCGATGCTGAAGATCGTGGACATCGCCGCGGTGGCTGCCATCGCCAAGCGCCATGGCCTGATCGTGGTGGTGGACAACACCTTCGCCTCGCCGATGCTACAGCGGCCGCTGGAACTGGGCGCCGACCTGGTGCTGCATTCGGCCACCAAGTACCTCAACGGCCATTCGGACATGGTTGGCGGCATGGTGGTGGTCGGTGACGACGCCGAGCTGGCCGAGCAGATGGCGTTCCTGCAGAACTCCATTGGTGGCGTGCAGGGCCCGTTCGACAGCTTCCTGGCCCTGCGCGGCCTGAAGACCCTGCCGCTGCGCATGAAGGCGCATTGCGCCAATGCACTCGCGCTGGCGCAGTGGCTTGAAAAGCACCCGGCGGTGGAAAAAGTGATCTACCCGGGCCTGCCGTCGCACCCGCAGCACGAACTGGCGGGCAAGCAGATGGCCGGCTTCGGCGGCATTGTCTCGATCGTGCTGAAGGGCGGTTTCGAGGCGGCCAAGCGCTTCTGCGAAAAGACCGAGCTGTTCACCCTGGCCGAATCGCTGGGTGGCGTGGAAAGCCTGGTGAACCACCCGGCGGTGATGACCCACGCCTCGATTCCGGTGGCGCGCCGCGAGCAGCTGGGGATCAGCGATGCGCTGGTGCGGCTGAGCGTGGGCGTGGAGGAGCTGGGGGATCTGCAGGTGGATCTGGAAAGGGCGCTGGCGGCGGGGAATCGCTGATCCATGCAGAAGCACGCGAATATCCTGTTCCTGTTCCGCCAGTTGCTGGGCCGTGAGTTGGCGGCGCGCTATCGCACCACCACATTGGGCGTTCTCTGGCTGGTGCTGCAGCCCCTGTTGATGCTGTGCGTGTATACGCTGGTGTTCAGTGGCGTGTTCAAGGCCCGATGGGCTGGGGCCGAGTCGACCGGCGACTTTGCGTTGATGCTGTTCGCGGGTCTTGTCCCGTTCACGCTGTTGTCCGAGGTGCTCATTACCGCTCCCGGCATTATCGCCGGCCAACCCAATTTCGTTAAGAAGGTAGTCTTTCCCCTGCCAGTGCTGTCGATCGTAAAAGTTGCCGCAGCACTGACCACCGCAGGTATTGGTCTGGCGATCCTGTTGATCGCGCAGATTTGGCAGTCTGGCCTTCCTTCGGCCTGGGCCCTCACCGCTCCGTTGATCCTGTTGGAGATGACGCCGATGCTGCTGGCGATCGCGTGGTCGCTGTCGGCGCTGGGTGTCTATCTGCGTGATATCGGCCAGTTCGTCGGCATTCTCAGCAGCGTGCTGCTGTTCCTCAGCCCCATCTTCTTCCCGGCGCATGCGATGCCGGAAGCGGCGAGGGGGCTGGTGTACTTCAACCCGTTGGTCACCCCCATCGAACAGCTGCGTCTGGTGACCGTGCAGAACTCGGCGCCCGATCTGGCGGCTCTGCTGCCCCACTTCCTGCTTTCCGCCGTGGCAGCCATGCTGGCCTATGCACTCTTCCGTCGCCTCTCGCGCGGCTTCTCGGACGTCCTATGAACAACCCGCAGACTGCTGCAATGCAGAGCAACCCCGATGCGGCGATCGAAGTCCTGGGAGTGACCAAGGATTACCCGGTCTACGCCAATCCGCGCGACCGGCTCGTTTCGCTGCTGAAGCCGTCGGGTGACCGCGCCAGCCGCACTTTCCGTGCGCTGGACGGGATCAATCTGGTCGTGCCGAAGGGAGAAACGGTGGGCATCATCGGCCGCAACGGCGCCGGTAAGTCGACCCTGCTGCAGATCCTGTGCGGCACGGTTCGGCCCACATCCGGTTCGGTCAGCATCCGTGGGCGCTTTGCCGCACTGTTGGAGCTGGGCGCAGGTTTCAACCCCGATTTCTCCGGGCGCGACAATGTCTACCTGAGCGCCTCGCTACTGGGCCTGAGCCGCAAGGAAGTCGATGACAAGCTGCAGTCGATCATCGATTTCGCCGACATCGGCGATTTCTTCGACCGACCGGTGAAGACCTATTCCAGCGGCATGTACGTGCGCCTGGCATTTTCGGTTGCGATCCACACCGAGCCGGACGTACTGATCATCGACGAAGCCTTGTCAGTGGGCGACATCCGTTTCCAGATGAAGTGCCTTGCCCGCATCGAACAGATCCGCGCGCGTGGGGCCACCATCCTGTTCGTGTCGCATTCGCTTGAGCAGGTGAAGCGCTTCTGCCAGACCGCCCTGTGGCTGGAAGGCGGCAAGGTAAAGCTGCACGGCGAGGCAAGCTTCGTTGCCGATCGCTTCCGCGATTACGAGCTTGGCAAGGACCAGGCTGCGTCGCAGGAGGCAGAAGTGCGCCAGGCGCCCACGCCGGGCAGCATTCCTGCGCATCTTGAGACAGTTGCGCTGAGCACCGACATGCTGGCGCCATTCGAACCGCTCACCGTGGACATCAGCTACACCGTAGGTGACGAAGTGGTCGACGGCCTGCTGTTGGGGGTGGCGATCAAGGGCATGGACGGACTGCATATCTTTGGCCCCAATACCTATCTGGAACGCGTGACGATCCCCACCTCGCGTGGCTCGCACCGGGTCAGCTACTGCATTCCGTCGATGACGCTGCTTACCGGTAGCTACCGTGTTGATGTCGGCCTGTTCACCGACAAGGGCCTGGTCTGCCTGGACTATCTGTCCGAAGCCAGCGTCTTCACCGTGGCCGCGCCCTACTTCAGTGAGGGCGTGGTCTATATTCCGCATGAGTGGAAGGTCCATGACCCCGACGCTTCTTGATATTCCCTTTGATCATTACCAGCGCTACGGCGCGGCAACGCACTTGCTGCAGGCGCTGGATCTGTCCGCGCCGCGGGTGCTGGAAGTAGGGGCCAATCGTCAGCGTCTGCTGGGGCAGTTCGTTCCCGATGCGTCCTTCCTGTATACCGATCTGCATGCAGAAGGGGATGAAAAGGACTTCGTTGTGGCCGATGCCACCGCGTTGCCGTTCCCGGACCAGGGCTTCGACGCCGTAGTGTCGCTGGATGTGCTGGAACATATTCCCGCCCCGTTGCGCACCAAGGCTGCTGCCGAGATGGCACGCGTGGCCGGCCGCGCGGTCATTGTCGGCTTCCCGCCGGACCGGCCCTGGGTGCGCGATGCCGAAGTGGATGCCAATGGCCGCTGGCGCGAGCTGTTTGGCGAAGACTATGTATGGCTGCAGGAACACAAGGAATTCGGCCTGGTCGATACTGCCGAGATCGTGACGGCATTCGAGAACGCCGGCATGACCGTGCTGCGCTTCGGCCAGGGCAATGCGGAATTGTGGGCCAGCCTGATGGGCGCACACTTCATCAAGGTGAAGTTCCCCGAGCTGGAACCGCTGGTATGCGCTGCAGACCGCCTCTACAACAGCCGTGTCTTCGCAGGCGACCACAGTGACCAGCCCTACCGCGAGTACTGCGTGGCCGTGCGTCTGCACAGCGATGCCGCGCGCCTGCAGGAAAATCCGCCGTTCCGTGCAGGACTGGATGCGGAGGCCACCTCGTTGTTGACGGGCCTTGCTGCGGGCCTGCGGGATCTGGCCGTGCGTACCGCCAATTCCGAGAAGGAATGGGAATCCACCGCACGCCTGCTCGATGCTTACGTGACCGATCTTGACGTGGCCAAGCGCGAGTGGGGCGCCACCGCTGCCTACGCACAGCAATTGCAGCAGGGCAAGGATGCGTCCGATGCTGGATGGATCGCCAGCCGCAATGAATGGGAGCTGCGGGAGCGGGATCTTCAAGCGCGCGTGGCCGCCGAGCAGCAACAACTGCAGAGCGCCCAGGTACACATTGGTGAACTGGTGGAAGCCTCCGAAGCGGCCCGCGCACAGGCGCTGGATGTCGAGAACAAGCTCGAGCAGGCGCTGCAAGCAGGGCGTGAGCTCGAACAGCGATTGCACACTGGTGCGGCGGACTACCAGCGATCGCGCCGCAAGTGGAAGACGGCCATGGTGGGTTTGGCGCTGGGATGCCTCGTCATCGGCGCGCTGTTGGGTTGGGCCGTGTCTTGAAACGATGGAGCCACAGGGAAGTGACCGTACAGGATCAACGAGGTAATGCGTGATGTCCAAGCTAGGTAATCTGATTCGCGGGATGTACTGGAGCGTTCGTCGCGCGCAAGGGCAGGGCGTCTCTGCCAGCACCATCCTTTCTGCCCTGGCCCGCGCTGCACGCAAGGGGCCGCGGCATCTGGTCCGGGCCATTCTTTCGTACGCCAATGGATCGCACACGGCAGCCCCCACCACCCCGCCGGACGTCTATGCCGAGTGGTTGCGTGGACAGGCGCCGGCAGCGGTGCCGGCCGATGCAGGCCTGATCAGCATCGTCATGCCGGTCTGCAACACGCCGGAAGTGTTCCTGCGCGAGGCCGTGGCCAGTGTCGAAGCACAGACCTACCCGAACTGGGAGCTGTGCATCCACGATGACGCGTCCGATCAGCCACATGTGGCACGCGTGCTGGACGAACTGGGACGAAGGCTGCCGAACCTGCGCGTTTCGCGTTCAAGCGAGCGCCAGGGCATCGCCGCCACGACCAACGCCGCCGTAGCGCTGGCCAAGGGGCGCTGGATCACCTTCCTGGACCACGATGACCTGCTGGAGCCGGATGCGCTGGCGGCGGTGGTCGCCTGCCATGTGGCCACCTCGGCAGGGGTCGTGTACACCGACCACGACGTGCTGGGAGAGGACGGTCGTCTCCGCCACCCCTACTTCAAGCCTGACTGGAACCTGGATCTGTTCCTTTCGCAGATGTACCTGGGTCACCTGGTCAGCTTCGATGCTGCGCTGGTGGCGCAGCTGGGAGGGCTGCGCAGCGACTGCGACGGCTCGCAGGACTACGACCTGGTGCTGCGCTGTGCCGCGGCCGGGGCCACCATCGCGCATGTGCCGAAGGTGCTTTATCACTGGCGTGCACACGCCGGTTCAACCGCGGCCAATGCAGGTTCCAAGCCGTACGCGCACCACGCCGGCCGCCGCGCGCTGCAGCAGCACGTGCAGGCCACGCATCCCGGCGCGGAAGTAAGCGATGGCGAGCAGTTGTTCTGCTACGACGTGCGCTATCCGTACGCGGACAAGGGGCCGTTGGCGAGCATCATCATTCCCACGCGCGACGGCCTGGACCTGCTGCGCACCTGCGTGGAATCGCTCTACGCCAAGACGGATTACCGTGCGTTCGAGATCATCGTCGTCGACAACGGCTCGACCCAAGCGGAAACCCTGCAGTGGCTGGAGGCCATGTCCCGCCGCGAAAGCTTCCGGGTGATCCGCGCCGATGTGCCGTTCAACTGGTCGGCCCTGAACAACCTGGCCGCTCGCGAAGCGCGGGGCGAGGTGCTGGTCTTCCTCAACAACGACACCGAGATCATCGACGGGCAGTGGCTGCAGCGGCTGGCCGAGAATGCGCTGCGGCCGGATGTAGGCGTGTGTGGGCCGCTGTTGCTGTACGGCGACCGCACCATCCAGCACGCTGGCGTGGTGATCGGCATGGGCGGCTGGGCCGACCATGTGTTCAAGGGTGAAACCCCCGTGCACAACCAGAATCTGTTCGTTTCGCCGGTACTGCAGCGCCAGGTCCTTGCGGTCACCGGCGCATGCATGGTCGTGGCACGTGACACGTTCGAGTCGCTGGGCGGATTCGACGAGTCGTTCATTGTCTGCGGCAGCGACGTCGAGCTGTGCCTGCGCGCACACGCCCGTGGCCTTGCCACCGTCTACGTGGCGCGTTCGGTCATGATCCATCACGAGTCCAAGACCCGCGACCCGCGTGCGATTCCCGAGAGCGACTTCGTGCGTTCGGCCGAAGCGTATTCGCCGTACCGCGAAGAAGGCGATCCGTTCTTCAGTCCGAACCTGGATTACATGGCCTCGTCCCCCCGTCTGCGCGGGAGTGTGCAATGAGCCGTCTGGGCCATCTGCTGCGGCGCATTGCCGCGCGCCTGGATGCGAGTGCACCGGGCGCGCCCACGCCCAACACGCACGTTGCCGAGATCACCCCGTGTACGCCCCGGCATGATGGCTGGGAAGGCAAGCGGCTGAACCTGGTGCTGCCGTCGATCAATAAGCAGCATTACTTTGGCGGCATCCATACGGCCGTGCTGATCTATCGCGAGCTGTGTCGCTACTTCCCTGCGTCGCGGATCATCCTGGTCGACAGCTCACCGGATGAAGAAGCGCTCTCGCGCTTCTCCGACCATGTGCTGGTGCCTGCGGATCAGACATCCACTGCGATGCGGCAGATCGTACCGTTCAGCGATCGCTACCAGAGGACACTACCGGTTGCCGGCGAGGACATCTGGGTGGCGACAGCCTGGTGGACCGCGTATGCAGCACAGCGCATGTCGCAATGGCAGGGGGAGAACGGTGGCGTTGATCGCCCGATGGTCTATCTCATCCAGGATTTCGAGCCGGGGTTCTATCCGTGGTCCAGCCAGTACGCGCTGGCATTGAGTACTTATCGCTGCGATCGCGATATTGGTGTCTTCAACACGGGCCTGCTTGCCGATTTCTTCGAGCAGCATGGTCTGCGGTATGCGCGGCGTTCGGTGTTCGAACCTGTGCTGCATGACGGGCTTCGGCCTGCCCTGCAGCGCGTCCGCGAGGCCCTCGCTGCGCGCCATCGCCGCATCGTGGTCTACGCGCGGCCAGGTACCCCGCGAAATGCTTTCGAGCTGATCTGCGAAGGACTGCGCCTGTGGGGCTGGAAGGACGCGCGTGCGTCGCAATGGGAAATTGCCGCGCCAGGCGAGTTGCAGTCCGATCTCGACCTTGGACCTTTCAGCCTGAAGGCACTGGGCAAGTTGAACATCGACGCGTATGCCGAGTTGTTGTCCACATCGGCATTGGGCTTGTCGTTGATGGTCTCCCCGCACCCAAGCTATCCACCTCTGGAGATGGCGGCGTTCGGCATGGGCGTGATCACCAACCGCTACGACAACAAGCGCTTGGACCAGACGACAGAGAACATCGTGTCCCTCGAATCGATGACGCCGGAGGCGATTTGTGCGGCATTGACGGCCCAGGTGGACGCATGCGAACGGCGGCAGATGGCACCGGGGGGCATCGCAGGCCCGAATCACCCGCTGTTGCAGGCGGGAAGCTTTGACAAGATTGCGGAAGTTGTAATGGACGCCTTGCGCCTGACGGCGTAAGGCTGCAGATGGAATCCTGATTGTGAAAGATGTCTCAGTGCGGCCGACAACCGGCCTGAACCTGCGTGCCTACCTGCTGCCGGTCGTTGTTCTGATCCTGCTTGCAGTGCCATTTGTGCACAGCGGTGCGCAGGCGCACTTCCTGTTGCTGCTTGCCATCAGTTTCGCGGGCATGGCGTGGCTGGGTGAGATGGTCGCGCGCCTGTTCCGATTGGATGCGGTGGTGCAATCGCCGGCAATCTTCGTGCGGGTATTGCTGGGCCAGACCGGTCTGGTGGTGCTTTGGGTGTTGCTGGCGCCGCTGACCTGGGCCTGGGGACAATGCATTGGCCTGCCGCTGGGCCTTTCGGCGATGTGCCTCGCGCTGGTAGCGGGGACAGTCACCTTTGCCTACCGGAAGCAGGGCTCACTGTTGGCCGGCGATATGAGCCGCCCGACGCGCCCGGCATGGCTGTTGCTCGCGCTCCTGGCCGTGCTGGTGCTGCTCAAGGCTGCCACCCACTATTCGCTGCGTGCCGGTGCCTTGGGTCTGGATACTCATCAGCACATCGCGTTCGCGCTGGATCTCTTCAATGCGGGCTATCCGAAGCTGACCGCGGGCCATACGGACTGGCTGGAGAAGTACCCAAAGCAGTTGCACGTGTTTGCAGCCTTGTGGGCCTGGCCGGGACTGGGGACGCATATTGGTCCGTTCGTGAAGATCCAGCCCGTACTGCAGGCAACACTGGCGGTGTTCGCGTTCGTGGAGCTGGTTCTCCTGTGGATGCGTTCGCGCACGGTGTCTGGCCCGGTGCAGGTGCTGTGGTCAGTTCTGCTCGCCACCATTCTTGGCTACGCCATCCTGCGTGGCACGATGTTCCTGTACCCGGTGGACGATCTCAACAGCACCGGGCGACTGGCGGCGTTCTCAACGCTGCTGTTCCCGCTTCTCTGCGCAATGCTTGCCTGGCTCTCACCGGCACACTCACTCCGGCCGTGGTTGCTGGCCTGTTTGGGCATGCCGCTTGCTGGCGCCATGGCTGCCAAACTCAATCCGTCATTGGCGATTGCCTTTGTCAGCTTCAGTGCGCCAGCGTGGTTGCTGCTGGTGGCGCCGTTGTGGTGGCGTGCGCCGGGGGTGCGAGGCAAGATCACCGTTCCGCTCCTTGGACTGCTTGGCGGCGGTCTGCTCGGCGGGCTGCTGTTGGTCACCGATCCCTACTACCTGCAACTGATGGCAGAAGCGCTCCCGCCGGTGCGCCAGTTCGTGGAGCAGACGTTGGGGCTGCACATGCTGGCTGCACCGACCGAACTCAGTCGCACTTCCGACGCTTTCCTTGACCATATCCTGCAGGTGCTGCGCTGGGAGCTGTGGTACGGACCGCAACCCGGATTCGGCATGCAGTACCTGCCCGAGTCGCAGCAGTTGATGGGGCAGCGATTGTTGCCTGTGACGCGTCTGCTGGTAGCCATCACGTCCGTGCTCGCCGTAGCAATGTTGACGGTCGCCCCAGAAGCCATTCGTCGTCGTCGTGCCTTCGTGCTGCTGCTGGTCACTCAGATTGCATTGATCCTGGCTGTGGCGATTGCGCTTCGCATGTCGAACATCACCACACTTGCCTTGGGCCACGAAACGCTTGAAGCAAGCCTGCTGAGCACGTACACACAGCGGTATATCGGCTTGCTGAGTATGTACGCCGTACTCCTTCATTGGACGCTGCTGCTGGCGATCATGGCGATGACCGCCGACGCGCTGCTGCAGTGGCGGTGTCCGGCGTTCGCCGGCGGACGTGTGGCCAAGGTCTCGGCAAGCGTGTTTTCGTGCGGCATTGCGGTGCTGCTGGTGGCCGCTTTCATCCTCGTGGATATCAAGGGCGTAACACCCGCGGACCAGGGTTGGACCTTCCCGATCACCGAGGCGGACGTGCGTGCGTTCCAGGACGCTGAAAGCCAGCTTCCAGATGACGCGGTCGTGTTGGCGCCGGCCTATGCGATCGTCCTGAACGGGCGTGAGGACTGGGTACTTCCTTCCATGTATGTGACCCCATACCTGCCATTCGCCCAGCGCGACTACCTTTTCAACGTCAGGCTGGGCTCGGGATACGGCTACTTCGCCAAGGATCTGCGTTCGATGTTCTGTCGCGCGCAGGCCGAGCAGACCCGGAAGCTGCTCCGCCAGGCCGGTGTGACCCACCTGTTGGCGCACCGCTGGCCTGGCCAGAGCGACGCGCGGGTGCTGGATGGCCAGTACTGCCTGACTGGATATCGACAACTCGGTGCGCGCGGGGAGCCTGTTGCCGTCGGCCCGGATGGATTGGTGTTCTACCGGTTGGAGCCCTGAGAAGGTGATGGAAAATATTCAATTGGAGACGGCAATGGTCGGACAGATGGACAGCACACTCTCACCGCAGTCGAGGGCGATCGCCGTCGTGGTTCCCAGCTACAAGGTGACGCGGCATATCCTCGAAGTAATCGCCGCGATCGGGCCGGAGGTCACTGCCATCTACTGTGTGGACGATGCATGTCCAGAGCAGTCTGGGCGTTTCATCGAAACGCACAATACCGACCCGCGCGTCCGGGTGCTCTACAACCCGGTGAACCAAGGGGTGGGCGGGGCTACCATGACCGGCTATCGCCAGGCCGTTGCCGACGGCATGGCCATCATCGTCAAGATCGATGGGGATGGTCAGATGGACCCGGCACTGCTGCCCTTGTTCGTGGCGCCGATCCTCAACGGTGAGGCGGACTACACCAAGGGAAACCGCTTCTGGGATCTTTCGCACATCAGTTGCATGCCGCTGCTTCGACGCGTGGGCAACCTCGGGCTGTCCTTCCTGGCGAAGGCGTCCAGTGGCTACTGGAGTCTGTTCGATCCGACCAATGGGTATACCGCCATCCATGCCAGCGTCGCCGACCGTTTGCCGATGGATGCGATCAGCACGCGTTACTTCTTTGAAACCGATCTGCTGTTCCGCCTCAACGCGATGCAGGCCGTCGTACAGGACGTTCCGATGGATGCGCGCTACGGCGACGAAGTGAGCAACCTGAAGATCAGCCAGGTGCTGGGGGAGTTTGCACTCAAGCACGCACGCAACTTCTGCAAGCGTATTGCCTATCGCTACTACCTGCGTGATCTGACCATCGCCTCGTTGGAGTTGATCGCGGCCTTGGTGCTGCTTGCAGGTGGCGTGCTGTACGGTGGCTGGAACTGGATCATTGCGGCAGGTGAGGGTGTTTCCGCTCCGGTGGGTACGGTGGTGCTGCCCTCGATCGCCATCGTCAGTGGCCTGCAGTTCCTGTTGGCGTTCCTCAGCTATGACATTGCCAATCAGCCCCGCACACCGTTGCATCGCGCGTTGGTGCGTCTGCACCGCTGAGGAAAGCGCCCCGCCCGGCGTGCGACCAGGCGGGGCAGATTGCATCACGGTGCGTAATTGAAGCTCCCGGTGCAGATGCCAGGTACCACGACTGCCATCGGACCGGGCTGCAGGCTCTCGCTGCGCACGTATAGTTTGAACGGCGATCCTACTTTGTCCGAGCCCTCTTGGCGCTCAGGCACGGCAAGGATTCCGCGACCGATGATCGTGCCATCCGCGCCCAGTAGATACAGTGCACCCAGGCCGTCACCCAGGTACGTGTCGACCAGACCGCCCTGCAGGCGCGACCAGCCATTCGAATCGGGCAGCGCCTTGGTGACCGGCGGAACGACGCCGCAGCCCTTTTCGGGCGCCCTGCCATAGTTCCTGCCGACACTCTCACGTGCATCCTGCAACCATGTGCTGGCAAAGATCGACAGGTCCTGGGTGGATGCATCGCGGGCGATCTCCAGCGCTCGCGGACTGTCCGGGTAGGTCCAGAGAATCTGCTCATCGTCGCGGGCGCCCATTTCCAGTGCCATGGCCGCCGTGGTTTTCTCGAAGTCCGCAAGCGGATTGTGTTTGACTGCGTTCCACTGCAGCGGCAGGAAAACCAATGGGATGACCAGCAGGATCATGGTCCACTGGCCACTGGCCCAGGAAAAGCGCCTGCAGAGCCGGGCAACGCCCAGGATCATCACGCAGGCCATCACCAGCAGTGCGGGTGTGGTGTAACGACTGGCTACCGCGCTCTCAAGGCCGAACACGATACGGCTCCCGGCAACCGCGAACGCGGACGCGCCGAGATAGCCCACGAACAAGGACAGTGCCAACTCCAGATCTACGCTGCCGCGCTTGCGCAACAGAGCGGTGCCGGCCAGATAGATGGCCAGCATCGTGATGATGCCGCCGCATCCGACAGCGACATACAGATTGGGTTTTCCTTCGCCAGTCAGGTGGGCGAACGGGCTCCCCAGGTAAGCGAAGAGGAACCAGACGACGCCGCGCGGGGAATCGCGCAGCGTGTTCGACAGCGAACCGTGGCTGCCGGGAGAGACGTAGCCATGGAAGTAGAGCGCCGACACTACAATGGCGACCACGGCAACCACTGAAATGCGCTTGACGCCTTGTCGACCCAAGACACAGGCGACGAGCAGGAGCCATGTCGCCAGAACGCCGTTGGCCATGCTGCCCGCCGCCAGCACCGCAAGCAGCACGGCCAAACCGAACCACGCACTGCGCCACGCCGAGGCTTCGCTGGACCGCCACAGGGACAGCAGGCTGGCAAGAGGTAGCAGCTGGGCCAGGAAGAACTGGCTCTGGAAGCCCCAGGTCAGATTGTTCTCCTGGGTCCACAGCAGCGCCAGACTCAGGATCACCGCGGCCACGATGTTCATGGCTGGCGTCCGCGGGGCGATCCGCAGCGCGCACCAGGCCAGCAGGCCAAAGGTGATGAGTGCCAAGCTGTAGTTCGCCACGAGCAGAAAAATAGCGTGCCCCCCGAAGTACTTCAGGTCGATGAAGAACAGCAGCCGCGCAAGAATGATGCGGTGCTCGTTGTGCTGCGCCCACCAGGCGGACAGGTCGGTCTGCTGGCGCAGATAGAAGCCCAGCGTACCGTCCCACATGTCCCAGAACGGTACGGGGCTGTAA
Organism: Stenotrophomonas sp. S49; assembly: GCF_016624905.1. Classification (NCBI taxonomy): domain Bacteria; kingdom Pseudomonadati; phylum Pseudomonadota; class Gammaproteobacteria; order Lysobacterales; family Lysobacteraceae; genus Stenotrophomonas; species Stenotrophomonas sp. S49. The sequence goes on from NZ_JACVUD010000019.1 coordinate 17,592, forward strand.
CCATGCTTGCCAGCGAGGATCGCCAGAACCGCGTAAAGCGTCGCCAATGCCAGCCCGAACAGCACGGCCGGCTGTCTCAGCAGCGAATGCACACCCACGGATCGTGTCGACGTGGCGGAAGGGAGGGTGGGCATGCCTAGGATTTCCTGAAAGTGAAGTGCTTGTGCCCGAAGTAGCTCACGACCGCGGGCGCGATGACGCCCAGTGCATGCGCGAGCGTTTCGGGGTGGAAGGTCAGGCCCATCCATGGGAATACGAAATGACTGAACAGCAGGCTGACGAGCAGGGTCTGCAGGAGTGCCAGCGCGTTCACCGCCACGAACCACATCACCTGGGAGGCCAAGGGCTTGTCTGCGTCCTTGAACACATAGGTGCGGTTGAGCAGGAATGCGGTCGCCATGCCGACCAGATACGCCAGGATGATCGCAGGCACGTAGGGCATGACCTGACTCAGGGCAATGCGCGAGCCGAAGTTCGCGACCGCCGCAAGGCCACTGGCCGCAATGAAAAGGATGAATCGACGCTCGATCATGACGGCTGTTGGCAAGGGTGGAAAACGATCATCAGGGTACTTCTTGGTGATGGGCGGACGAGGCCGAGGCGGGAGGCAAGTCCTGAGGTGCGAGACGATTGTCGAACAGGCTTTGGGTGACGAGTTTCCGGCATTGCTCTGCCGTGAGTGGGGCATGCCACAGGTTCTCCATGCGCCCGGTCCAATGCACTGCTGGGCCGGCAAGCGACTGCTCGGCGGTGCATCGCCGTACTTCGTCCCGCCAGTCCAGTGTGGCATGGGTACGGAATCCGAACTGCACTGTCTGGTACAGGGGGGCCAGCAGCAGCAGGACGAGCACGGCCCGCGCTGGACCCCTGGCACCTGCGATCAGGTGGATGAGTATCCAGGCAAGGAAGATGTATGGATAGAAGAAGTATCGGGGCCCACCATTGAACGGATCGAGCGGATCGACAGGGACCCGCGCAGCGGCGGCGGCTACGGACAGCAGGAAGCAGCCAATAAGAGCTGGAAGTACCCAGTCTCGTCCATGCCGTTGGCTCCAGGCCGCAGCAACGACAACGATTGACAGCGCTAGGCCAAGACCCGCGATCAGTGCGGGCTGGGTCAGGTCGGGGTGCCAGAACAGGAAGTGACCCACGAACCGTTCGAGCAGCGCCGAGATGCCTGGCAGGGAGCGGTGCTCCTGTGAGGCGACTGGGTTCAGCAGAACGAGCAGTGCCTGCAGGCTACCCAGCGTGCCGGCGACGACCAGCATGTACCACTCATTGCGCTGGCGAAGCAGAAGGGCGCGCATGCCATACAGGGGAACCATCATCACGATGAGCGGCGAGGACAGCGCGCCGAGCAGCAGCATCGGAAGACGCCAGCGGAGCCCGGGCGACCGTCGCTCGTCCCAGAACAGCGGAATCAGCACCAGAAAACCTGCCCACCACAGCGCGTAGGCCGACGTAGAGAAGACCTCTGCATCGGTTGGAACGGCGAGCGCAGCGAGCGCGCATGCCCACGGTGCGCGCAGGCGGGTGGGTGCCAGTGCAAGGATGACCATCACCGCCATGGTCATCAGGGCCGCCAGCACCAGACTGATTTCCGGCAACCAACGGAACGACAGCGTGACCGAAACCGCATTGATCAGCTTGTTGGGGATGAGGATGTAGCCGGCGACAGGGTGCAGCAGCGTGCTCCATCCGTGCTGCAGGAAATCCGGAAGCAGATCCTTCCCGTCTTCCACCCAGACGTAGGGATTGCTCCACTGGGATGGACGCCGAAGTACGAGTGCCAGCAAGGTGGCCGCTGCGACCAGCGCGCCCACGCCGATCTTCTGCCGCCTCGTGGGTGCAGTGATGGGTTGGGAGGCCTGCGTTGCGCCACCCAGCCATGGGTAGAGCGCGGCTACCAGCAGCAGTGCAATGCTGACGGGCAGCCATCCACCGTAGCCGGATACGATTCCGACCCCGATCCATCCAAACCCCTCCTCGGTCTGGTCACGCACGATCAGCCGACTCTGCTCATTCTGCAGCGAGGGAGGCACGTCAATGACCCAGCGAACCCAGCGGTCCCCTGCCTGCGGTAGGGTTACAGGTACCTCATTACCATTTGATCCTGCCAGGACGGCACTGATGCCCAGAGTTTCACCGTAGCCGGCCACTTCAACTGCAATCGACGTCGTTCCGGCGGGAATCGGCTCGACGACCAGCTCGGCCGTGTCCGCGTTCTGCAGGTTGCAGAACGAAATGGCGCGTGGGCTCGACGACGTTGCCTGCTTCAGGAATGGCGACAGGGCCTGCGAGCATCCCCCCGTGATCTGGCCCTGATACTCGCTGCTGGAAAGGCCCAGCACCGCCACAATCACTGCGCCAACCAGCAGGAGCACGCGCAGCATGGGGCTGCTGGACGGTTGCAGACGCCTGAGCAAACTGGTCATTGGCATGATTGGTGGCGGTTGGAGGGCTGGAAGGTTTGCGGATCAGCGGCTGGCTACGTCTGCCAGCGTTGCACCAACGGCAATGCTTTCGTTGATCGAGCGATCCTCAGGGTAGTAGTACGCCGTATCGGCCATGAAGAAGCCCTGCAGCGGCGTCTTCATCGGCGGCAGCATGTCCTGGAAGCCCGGCGGGCAGATGGTCTGCGCGTACTCGTAACGGTGGCAATGGGTGGCCTTGATCCACTCCGGCTTGAACGCCGGGTTGATCATGGGCAGATAGCTGATCACTTCGTCGATCAACTGCTCATTGCTCCACTGCCACTTCGGATGGGTCTTGGGCATGTAGTAGGGCGCGTAGACAATGTGCTCGCCAGGGCCCTTGCCCGGGTTGAGGTTGCTGTACTCGATCAGGCCCGGAATGGTGATGCGGTCATCGCTGATGTTCATCCAGAAGTTCTCACTGACCGGCTGTGACAGCTTCAGGATCACGCAGGCCACGGGAATGTTCTTGATGGCACCGACCTGGTCGGAAAATGCCTGCGGCAGTCCAGGCACCAGCTTGGGCACATACTGGATCGGCGCGGTGGATACCACGGCGTCATAGGGTTGATGTCCCGCCGGCGTACGGATGCCGGTCACCTTGCCGTCGCTGGACGTCACTTCGTCAATCGGTTGCGAGAGCAGGATGCGTCCGCCCCGGCGCTGCACTTCTGCGGCCATCTTCTGCAGCAGTACCGCCGAGCCGCCTTCCAGGTAGCCCATGCTTTCGTTGAACAGGTTGCGGCGCGACAGCGCCACGCGCTTGATACGGGTGCCGATCCAGGATGCCGACAGATCGTTCTGATACTCGAAGAACTTCAGTGCGAACGCCTTTTCCCACATCACCTTGTAGGCCTTCGGGCCGATCCAGCGGGTGATCCAGTCGCGTGCGTTCTCCTTGTCCAGTGCAGTCCAATCCTGGATGCCCTTCGTATGCATCACATGCAGGGCATAACGCACCTTGTCGATCAGACCCATATGCGGGAAGCCAAGCAGGGCGAACGGCGTGCCCCACTTGTACAGCTTGCCCTGGTAGTAATAGCCCATCTTGGTATCGGTCCAATGCAGGCGATCAGACAGCTGCATCTCGTCCAGCAGCTTGAACAGCGGATAGTCGGTCTTGCAGATGAAATGGTAGTAGCGCTCGATACGCAGACCGTCGAAATCGAAGTCGGCCGACATGCCGCCGATGCGGTCATCGCGTTCGTACACATCAACCTGATGACCTTTCTTCAGCAGCTCAAGGGCTGCCATCAGGCCCATCGGGCCACTGCCGATGATGGCGAAAGTGCTCATTCGAATAGGGTTCCGTCTGTTCTGGTGGTTCAGCGCTGCAGCACGATGTGGCTGTAGCGCGGGTCGGTGTAGCTTTCGCGGATCGCTTCCTCGAACGGCGTCTGCTTCACGCCGAATACGGTTTCGGTGTCGACGCCCTTGAAGTCGTCGCCGGCGCTGAGCGCCTTCAACTGGTCCGCGGTGAAGGGGGGCTTGCTGCTGAACAGGCTGTAGACCTTCAGCAGGAACGCGAAGAAGCCGATCGGGATATGCACGATCAGCGTGTGCAGCTTCTTCACCCGCTTGATGGTGCGGATGATGTCCACGTAGTCCACGCGGGTATCGCCCACGATGTCGAACACCTCGCCATTGGGCTCGGTCTCGATGCACTTGGCGATGCAGCGGCAGAAGTCGCGTTCGTACAGCGGCTGGCGCATGAACCTGCCGTCACCCGGAATCGGGAACACCGGGGTGCGCGCCATGAAGCGCGACAGCCAGCCCAGGTGCTTGGGGTCGAACCAGCCGAACATCAGGGTAGGGCGCAACACGCAGTGGCGCTGGCCGCTGGCCACGACCATTTCTTCCTGCTCGCGCTTGGTGTTGGTGTAGTCATCCCTGGCCACCGAGTTCACCACCGAAGAGCTGATGTGCACCATGTACGGCACGGCGGCATCCTGGGTGGCCTTCAGCACATGGCCAGTGGCGATGAGGTTGTTGCGTACGAACAGATCGGTGGTCTTGCCGGTGATCTGCGCGTGCAGTTGCACGACCAGGCGCGCACCTGCAAACCGTTCGGCCCAGTCGCCGGGTTCGGCCAGATCAGCCAGCACCGTCTCCACCTCCGGGTGCAGCTGGCGAAGGATCTTCAGGTTGTGCGCATGCTTGTCGATCGCCACCAGCCGGGTGTAGCCCTGCTGTTTCATTTCCACGATGAGGTTCTGCCCCACCAGGCCGGCTGCGCCGGTAATGACGATCTTGTCGTTCTTGTTTGCCATGGACCAGCTCGACTGCTAATGGAATAGGGTCAGCGCGGCTTGTAAGCCACGACCAGCGCTTGTTTGCCCAGGATGTGCCACGCCAGCGGAATCTTCAGATACAGCGACACCAGCCATGGCGCCTGCGGCAGGCGGCTCTTGGTGGTGTAGGGCAGGAACTTGGGAATGACCACGCGGGGCTCGAGTCCGGCCATCAGGACGCCTTCGACCAGGCTGCGGTCGCTCAAGGCGGTGTGGTGGTCGAAGTAGTCCCAGTACTCGTCATACAGGAACCGGATGTTCGGCTGCAGGATGATGGCGCGGCCTCCCGGCTTCAGCATGCGCGCGCTCTCGCGCAGCGTCTGCAGCACCAGATCCTTGCTGGGCAGGTGTTCGAGGAAATTGCTCATGAACACCGCATCGACGCTGGCATCGGGTATCGAGGCCACCGCCGTGCAGGACTCATTGATGATGCGCACGCCGTCGGCCGCGAAGCGCCGCACATCGGGGTTCAGGTCGACCGCGATCTTGCCGGCTGCCGGAATGTTGTTGATGAACTCGCAGTAGCCTGCGCCGATATCGACGACCGTGTCGCCGGCATCGACGAACCTGCTGAAGTACTCGCCACACAGCACCTGCCAGATCCGGTTCTTGTTGGCGAGTTCTTCCTTGGGAAACCGGTACTGGTAGAGCACATCGAGATCGCGATCAATATCCGGCATACGAGTCGTCCTGGTTCGTGGTGCGGGGTCAGAGGGAAATGCGACGGAACACGGCTTCGGGAATGTTCTTGATGATCATCATGATCGCCCACCAGAAACCCGGCAGGTAGGCCACGGCCTTGCGCTTGCCGATGGCCTTGAGGATGCCGGCCGCCACCTTGTCCGGGGTAGCCCACAGGGCGCCTTTCTTGAACGCGGCGGTCATCGGCGTGTCGACGAAGCCGGGCTTAATCACCAGCACGTTGATGCCGGCCGGGCGCAGGCGCTGGCCCAGGCCGCTCAGGTAGGCGGTAACGGCGGCCTTGGCGCTGCCGTACAGGTAGTTGCTGGCGCGGCCACGGTCACCGGCCACCGAAGAAATGACCGCCAGGTTGGCACCGGACTTCAGGCGCTGCGCAAGCGCGGCGGACAGGGCGATGGTGGAGGTGCCATTGGTTGCGAATTCCTGCAGGGACAGGTCGACGGAGGCATCGCAGGCGGCCTGGTCGGGCAGGGTGCCATGGGCGATCAGGACGGTGTCCACACCGCCCAGCGCGCCCCAGGCGTTGTCCAGCAGGGCGCCATGGGCGGCCACATCGTTCACGTCCAGCACGCCGCTGTGCACGTGCGGCGCACCGCGGACGCGCAGGTCGGCGGCAATGGCGTCGAGCCTGGCGGCACTGCGGCCGACCAGATAGAGCGCGGCACCGCGTGCGGCGTACAGGCGGGCTACCGATTCGGCGATGGCCGAGGTTGCGCCGATGATCAGGATCTTCTGCATGCTTACTCCATCACCCGGCGCCAGAAGCCGGATGAGAATCGGGGGTCGATGAAGCGGGAGAATGCTTCCCAGGCCGGGTAGGCCTGGCGGAACAGGGGGCCGGACATGCGTGCGTCCTTGGCCGCATACACCGCACCACCGGCGTCGCTGACGATGCGGTCCAGGCGGTCGAGCATCTTCAACAGGTCGGCGCCGTCGTTGGGGAAATCCAGCGCCAGGGTGGTACCCGGCCGCGGGAAGGAGAGCATGCCCGGTGAGGGCCGGTCACCGAACTCCTTCAGCACCGCCAGGAACGAACCGCGCCCGCTGCGGGCGATTTCGCCCAGCAGCGCGGCAGTGGCATCGCGTGCAGTGACTGGCGGTAGTACGCACTGGTGCTGCAGGAAGCCTCGTGGGCCATACATGCGGTTCCAGTGGTTGATGCCGTCCAGCGGATAGAAGTAGCTCTGGTAGTGCGAGACGTGGCGTGCGCGGCGCGCCGGCTGGCGCCAGTAATACAGCGTATTGAACGGGCGCAGGGTAAGGCTGTTGACCAGCGACACCGGAGGCACCAGCGGCATGCTGCGCTTGGGCGCCGAACTGGGCGTGGCCGCCTGCGCGTCGCCCGGTGCATGGTCGCCGCGCAGGAAGTGCCCGCGGCCCAGCGCGCTGCCCTTGGCCAGGCAGTCGATCCAGGCAACGGTGTACTCGAAGTCATTGGCCGAATCGCGCGACAGCGCGAAGAACTCGTCCAGGTTGTCGAAGCGGATCGATTCGGTTTCGATCCACGGGCCGGGCACGCGCCGCAGCTGCAGTTCAGCCCAGGTGATGAAGCCGGTCAGGCCCAGACCGCCCACGGTGGCGGCGAACAGGCCAATGTCGTCGGCCGGGCTGAGCTGCTGGCGAAGCCCATCGCTGCGCAGCAATTCCAGGCAACGCACGTGGTGGCCGAAGGTGCCGGCACGATGATGGTTCTTACCATGCACATCGTTGCCGATCGCACCGCCCACCGTGGCATAGCGCGTACCCGGGGTGACCGGCAGGAACCAGCCACGCGGCAACGCGATATCCAGGATGTCGGCCAGGGTGACCCCGGCCTCGCAGCGCACGATGCCGGTGGACGGATCGAAGTCGATGAAGCGGTCCAGGGCGCGGCTGGTCAGCAGCGTGGCGCCCGGGTTCAGGCAACTGTCGCCGTAGCTGCGGCCATTGCCGTGGGGCAGCACCGTGCCGCCTTCCGGCGGCAGCGGCAGCAGCGCCGCACGGTCGAGCACCGGAACGATCCGCTGTTCGACCCGCGGGTAGCGACCCCATGACTGGCCGAGCGCTGCACTCATATGGCGATCAGCACGATCAGTACGCACAGCGCGATGACGATCTGGCTGCCGCGGTCCATGGCCGCGAACACGATCGGGTCATCATGCATGTCGCCGCGGTGGGAGACGATCCACATGCGGCTGATCCAGTACAGCAGGATCGGGCACAGCAGCCACAGCAGCTTGGGGTTCCTGTACAGCTCCATGCTCTCGGGGCTGTTGATGTAGAGCGCGAACACCAGCACGCCGATATAGCCGGCGGCGGCACCCAGCGACTGCACCAGCGGCAGGTCGGCCACCGAGTAGCCGCGGCCGATGGCCATTTCCTTGCCGTTGGCCAGCGCCGAAGCCAGTTCGGTGTAGCGCTTGAGCATGGCCAGGCTGAGGAACACGAACATCGAGAACGCCAGCAGCCAGAACGACAGTTCCGAATTGATCGCCACCGTGCCGCCGATGATGCGCACCGTATACAAGGCCGCCAGCAACACCACGTCGATCATGACGATGCGCTTGAGCTTCAGCGAATAGCCCAGGGTCATCACGTAGTAGCACAGCAGCACGCCGGCGAAGGCCGGGCTGCACCACAGTGCCAATGCGAAGCCGGCCAGGGTGATCAGCGGTGCCACCAGCAGGCCGTGCAGCAATGGCAGCGTGCCGGCGGCGAAGGGCCGCTTGCGCTTGCGCGGGTGCATGCGGTCCGGGGTGAGGTCCAGCAGATCGTTCAGCAGGTAGACGCCGGAAGCACACAGGCCGAAGGCCAGGAAGGCCACCGCTGCGTCGGCAATGGCAACTGGATCCAGGAAGCGGTGGGCGGTCAGCAAGGGCACCAGCACCAGCAGGTTCTTCAGCCACTGGTACACGCGCAGGGCCTTGATCCAGGTCAGCAGGCCGCCGTTGTGGGCGGGCAGGTGGGCCAGGAATTCGGTCTGGCGGGCGGCATCGCGGGCCAGGCTGCTGCCGTTGTTCACCACGATGGCGCCACCGGCGCGCGCCCAGACCTTCAGGTCGACGCGGCCGTTGCCCATGTAGTCGAAGCCACGTTCACCGAAACGCTCGGCCAGCGCGGCGCCCTTGTTGTTGCCCGACAGGTTGGTGTGGCCATCGCTGGCCATCACTTCTTCGAACAGCCCCAGATGGTCGGCAATCGGCTGCACCAGCAGTCGGTCAGACGCCGTGCACAGCACGCGCGGCCGTTGCGTGGTGGTGCGCAGGATCTCCAGCACCCGCTCGTCGTAGGGCAGCGTTTCGGCGGGTAGCTGCACGCGCGAGGCCAGCTGGCGCTTCACATGAGCCTTGCCACGCAGCAGCCAGAACGGCACCAGGAAGATGTACAGGGGGTTGTGGGCCAGCAGGGCCAGCAGCGATTCGTACAGGATGTCCGAGCGCAGCAGGGTGCCATCCAGGTCGACGCACAGGGCACGGTGTTCAATAGGCAAAATTCTGCGCTCCGGTGTGCAGTAGGTGCATGGCGGGTCAAGAGGGGCGGGAGGATGAAAGTTGCGAGCGGGTCGACTGCAGTTCGAGGTTGGTCATGGCCAGCATGCCCACGACCACGGCCAGCCACAGGCTGGTCAATCGAATGCCGACGGCGACCGCCAGCGCAGCCTCCAGCGACGCGCCCGTGCGGGTCAGCATCAGGACGATGGCGGCCTCGGTTGTGCCAACGCCGCCGGGGATGAATGACACCGCGCCCGCCAGCATGGCGATGGGATAGATTCCCAAGGCTTGGTGCCAATCCAGATCGAGGCCAACGGCAGCGCAGAGCATGGCGAATGCCACGGCCGTCACGAGCCAGGCGAGCGTTCCCCATGCCAGGCCTGGCAGTGCAGCATTTGGCTTCCACAACGGACCAGCGGTGATCAGGCCTTCGACCAGGAAGGTGAGAAGGCGTTTGAGTGGTGCGCCGGGGATCACTCGGGTCAGCCCCATAAGACGTGTCTGCAGCCAGCGGCTGCAGCTGGTAACAATTACCAGCATCAACAGGGCCAGAACAACCGCAAGCACCGCGCCCAGTGCCGGCACCAGCGTGGCCGCGCTCAGGCCCAGCACTGTGAGAATCAACAGGTCCTGGCTTCGCTCATGGATGAAGGTGCCAAGCACTGCCCGCGGCGGTACGCCCATATCCGCGAAGTAGCGGATGCGTAGCAGTTCGCCAGCTTTTCCAGGGGAGGCGGTGAACGCAAAACCTGCCAGGTAGGCGCGTAGTCCCCGCCATCGAGCGACAGAGTGCCCCTGCCGCCGCAGCGCGCCGTGCCATCGTTGGTAGCGCAGTGCAAAGCTGACCAGCACTAGGGCTGCACAGGCCAGCAACGGTCCACCCAGAGCGGTCAGCCGTTCCAGTGCTTGTGTATCCCGGTCCACATACCCCAGTACGGCCAAATATCCCGCAGTCACCAGGGACAGCAGGAATACGCCACGCCATCGGGGCGGTCTGGGCGGCGAAAAGCCGTCGTGGGGCGGGAGCAGGCGCAAGTTGGGGGGCTCCGCGCAGGTCGGTTAGGGGGCGAGTCAGCATTCTAACGACATTGTTTGACGCTTTTGACGTCTTCACGCCGTAATCAGCACGGCGTCTCGGTGTCTTAGCGCTTGCCGTGATAACCTACCCCGCAGCCGGCGGTCTAAGTTGCCAAGTGATAGCGTGGCGCTTGCCGGGCAGGGGGGGGGGGACGGGGTCTGCGCGCTTGGCGGCAACTCCGGAATCCCGAGCGGGCTTCCCGGTAGGGAAGCTGTGTCACTCAAGGAAAAAGTAATGGGTCTGTTGGATTTCATCTGGGGTTCGCGCGATAAGGATAAAAAGCCCCTGCCGCACACAGCAGTCTCAGCGGCTGCCAATCTGCATGAGCAGGGGTTCGTGCACCTGCCTGGTGTGTTGACGGCCGAGGAGTGCGACCGAATCTGCGACGCATTCAATGATTACGTCGACCAGCACCGCGAGGAGGCTGACAGGTTTGTCATGCAGACCGGCAGGCATTCGCGCTTGACCAACATGCATCTTGTCAGCGAGGCGGCCCAGCTTGCGATCAGCAAGCCCCTGGTGATGGACACGCTGGACGTGTTCTTCTCGGATCGCGCATTCGTGGCGACGTCGCTCTTCTTCGAGCAGTCCAGCGAGCAGGCGATCCATCGCGATACCCCGTTCTTCCATACCCGTCCGAACAAAATGTTCGCGGGAATCTGGTTCGCGCTTGAAGACGTGCATGCCGATGCCGGTCCGCTGCAGTATTTCCCGGGCGGCCACAAGATCGAGATCGAGCCGATCCAGGCGGCTGGCACCGCGCCGTCAGAGCTTGGCGATGCGTTCAATCGCTACATCGGACGGGTCGCAGAAGAAGTGAACCGTCGTGCTATTCCGCCGCACATCGCCCTGATCAAGAAGGGTGACTGCTTCATCTGGCACCCGGAACTGCCGCATGGCGGAACGCCCATCCGTTCGCCGGGCATGACCCGCAAGAGCATGGTGTTCCACTGTGCGCCGGAGCAGGAAACCATGTACGGCATCGAGGAGTTCTTTGGCGCGGTACCCTTCGCGCCCAAGGAAATCCGCAAGGTGCCGATGATGGCAGGGCGCTCCATGCTGCAGCTGGAACGGCCGATGTTCGCACCGAACAACTGATTGCTGGATCCGGAGCGCCGCACGGTGCTCCGGAATGCCGGTCATCGGGTATCGATGATCAGGTCCATCGATTTGTAGCGCTCGATGGTGTCCCGCGACTGTTCGTAATGCCCCTTCTGTTCTGCGGGAACGTAGTACTCCGAATAGGAGGCCTGGGCATCGGTCAGGATGTATTCGATCCCGATGTTGGAGACGCGGTCCAGTGCGCACTGTTCGAACAGCGTGCAGCCCAGGAACAGGTTGTGCGCGTCCTGCACGTTCAGCAGGCTCAGCAACGAGGGGGCCAGGTCAAGTGAATTCTTGCCGCCTGCATCGATGGTGCGATGCTCCACGCCCTTCCAGTAGATAAGGAATGGGATCGTGTCCACGAAGTAGCCTTGCACCCGGCTGTCTGCGGCGACTGCGTTCGGCCCCGGGAAGGTGGAGTGATCCGCGGTGATCACCAGCATGGTGTTCTCGTGGAGCCGGCTGGCCATGAAGCGCTCAATGAAGTGGCCAATGTCCCGGTCGTATGTATGGAAGCGATTGAGGACGATGTTGTCGCCCTTGCCGTACTTGCTTTCCCCATCCAGGAATGCATGGGTCTGGAAATTGTACGCGGCCGCGAAGAACGGCTTGTCGGCCGGTTGCGCCTCCAGCTCCGATAGCATGCTGTCAAACAGCTGGGTGTCGGACAGGTACTTCGGTCGTGCCTGCTGTGCCCCTTTGCGGATGTGGGTTTCATACAGATAGTCGCGACCCAGGACGCGGTCAAAGCCCAGGGTCCCGATCATCTTGTTGATGTACTCCTGCTGCGACAGGAAGAACATGCTGTTGTAGCCCTGTGCGCGAAGTACATCCGCGATGCTGGCACGGGAAACTGCGGTAACGTCCGCCGAGACGTCGCGCTGACCGATGCCGGTGCCTTCCTCGTTGTAGCCATCGACCTCCTGGTGGCCTGAGGTCAGCTGCCCGCGCAGACCGCGGAATGTGGCGGCCGTATGGTTGTAGTAGTTGGTGACAACCAGCGAACCGCCGGCCAGGCGGTCCAGGTTTGGGGTGACGCCCGCATGCGCGCTGTCATATGTATCCATCCAGCGCGCCGACATGCCTTCGGTAAAGATGACAATGACATTCGGTTTCGCTGGAAGGCTGGCCGTCATCTCGGCCGGGAATCCCTGCTGGTAGATCTTTTTCCTCGAAAATTCGGCTCGTGCGTCCAGCAGTTCCGTGGCAGTGAGCTGTGCACGGCCATTCATGCCAAGGAAGGTGGCATAGGAGCGCAGGAACGACGTCACCGGGGCCTCGCCTCGCGCTACGACAATCCCTCGCGCCAGGGGTTGGTCATGAACGAGACCGGCATAGGCGGTCGTTGCCATTGCCAGGAACACCACGGAGGTACGTAGGCTGAAGCGTGGTTCGTCGGCGCGATGGGCTGTCGCGAAGGCGATGAAGGCAAGCAGATAGGCGCCCAGCATCGCGTAAACACCGTTGAACGCGATCAGGCCCACCACTTCCTGGTTGGTGAAGGCAATGGGTGGCATCAGTCCGCCGGACAGCCAGACCGAATAGAGCTGGGCGACGTAGACGAAGCCTGCCACCGCAGGAAGCACCAGAGCCAAGATCCGTAACCAGCGGTTGCGGACGCCGAGTGCAAGGTGGGTAACCAGATCGATCAGTGCCAGTTCCAGCAGGAAACTGGTGGCCAGATACAGAAGATCGGCATGGGTGTAGTAGCGGTACATCCGCAGCAGCAGTACGCCGGTCAACAATCCAGCAACGCAGGTGCCCCATGCCGGGAGTCGCCGCGACATGTTCAAGATACTTGTACTCATCAGCCTGATGGAAGAATCTCCAAGGAATTCTTCCTGCGTGCCTCTAGGGAATGGAATGGCGCGCGGGGCCGGATTGGAATGATCGGCGCTCCTTGCGGGGCCGGATCATAAGCGTTCTTCACCTTGCTGTCACATCAATGACTGCGCGACGAAACATGCTGAAAAGCGGTGTTTTGATACGTGCTGAAACATTCCGCAGTGGCAGTGCTGGAAAATTGGCCGAAACAGGCGAAGTGCTCGTTGAAATGCGACTGGCTCTCATCCGTGCATAAAAAAAACCGACATCGCTGGATGTCGGTTCATGGTTCCGAAACGTACTGTTCTTCAGTTGGCGCGCATGCGGGCTGTTGTCACTTGCGACAGGCTGCGCTCCCCCGCATGTGGCAGCGTTACGCAGTGCGCTTGCTGAAAACCAATCGCGAGAAGATCAGATAATTCCAGCCAGCGATCATGCCCATGACGAGAAACTTGGCGACGAGCGGATGCATTGCGGCAGGTCCCACCATCAGCAACATCGCCAGATTGCCGGCGGCTAGATTGATGCCGGCAATTACTGCGTACTTGACCAGCTCCTGCCCGGCACTCCCCTCGCTGCGGAACACCCAGTGACGATTCAGCAGAAAGCTGACCACAAAGCCACACGCGAAGCTGAGCGATTGGCTGGCCAGCAGCCAGTCCGGGCCTAGCGTGGTCTGCAGGATGAAGAACGCGGCATATTCGACGGCAGCGGCAGAGCCACCGGAAATCAGGAAGCGTAGAAATCGATGTGACATGGGGTATCCGGTCGGTGTGCCAGGGCATCGCGCAGCGACGCCCTGGCTGCCAACAGACGTCAAAGCGCCTTTTCCAGCTCCGGCAGGATCGCAAACAGATCCCCGACCAGGCCGATGTCGGCAATCTCAAAGATCGGGGAGTCCGGATCCTTGTTGATCGCCACGATCGTGCCGGCATCCTTGATGCCGGTCAGGTGCTGGATGGCACCGCTGATGCCCACGGCCACGTACAGTTCCGGCGCGATGATCTTGCCGGTCTGGCCCACCTGCAGATCGCTGGGCACGTAGCCGGCGTCAACCGCGGCACGCGAGGCGCCGACGGCGGCGCCGAGCTTGTCGGCCAGCTGGAAGATGACCTTGAAGTTCTCTTCCGAACCGACGCCGCGGCCACCGGAGACCACGCGCTTGGCGGCCTGCAGGTCCGGGCGGTCGCTGGCACCGGCGGCCAGGCCGACGAAGCGGGTGTGGGTCGGCAGGGCCGCATCCACGCTGGCTGCTTCAACGGTGGCATTGCCGCCCTGGGCCGCTTCCGGCCAGGAGGCGGCGCGCACGGTGGCGACCACGATCTGGTCGGCCGGGGCTTCCACGGTGATGATGGCGTTGCCGGCGTAGATCGGGCGCTTGAAGGTGTGGCTGCCTTCCACGCTCATCAGGTCGGACACCTGGTTGACGCCCAGCAGGGCGGCCACGCAGGGCATCAGGTCCTTGCCGAAGGTGGTGGACGGGCCGAACACGTGGCTGTAGCCCTTGGCCAGCTGCGCGATCTGCGGGGCCAGCACCTGGGCAATGGCCTGCGCATTGGCGGCGTTGGCCACGGTCAGGACCTTGGCCACGCCGGCGATCTTCGCGGCTTCAGCAGCAACGGCGGCCGGGTCGGCGGCCAGCACCAGCACGTCGATGCTGGCACCGCTGATGGCGGCGGCGGCGCTGACGGTCTTGGCGGTGGCGGCGTTGAGCTTGCCGTCGTGGTGCTCGGCGATGACGAGAATCTTGCTCATTACAGCAGCCCCTTCTGCTTGAGTGCGGCAACCAGTTCGGCCGCGTCCTTGACCATCACACCCTTGCTGCGCTTGGACGGCGCGGCGTACTGGGTGGTCTTGAAGGTGTCGGCGGCTTCAACGCCCAGATCGGCCAGCTGCAGGGTATCCAGCGGCTTGGCCTTGGCCTTCATGATGTCCGGCAGCTTGATGAAGCGCGGCTCGTTCAGGCGCAGATCGGTGGTGACCACCGCCGGCAGGTCCACTTCCAGCGTTTCCAGGCCGGCGTCGACTTCGCGGGTGACCGTGGCCTTGCCGTCGGCAATGTCCAGCTTGCTGGCGAAGGTCGCCTGCGGGCGGCCCCACAGCGTGGCCAGCATCTGCCCGGTCTGGTTGGCATCGTCGTCGATGGCCTGCTTGCCCAGGATCACCAGGTCCGGCTGTTCCTTCTCGATCAGCTTGAGCAGGGTGCGCGAGGCGGTCAGCGGCTGGATGGCCTGGTCGGTCACCACGTGGATGGCGCGGTTGGCGCCCATGGCCAGGCCGTTGCGCAGGTGCGCCTGGGCGTCGGCCGGGGCGATGGTGGCGACCACCACTTCCGTCGCGATGCCCTTGTCGCGCAGGCGCAGCGCTTCTTCCAGTGCGATTTCATCGAAGGGGTTGGGGGACAGCTTGACGCCGTCGGTGACCACGCCGGAACCGTCCGGCTTGACCTGAATGCGGACGTTGTAGTCCACCACGCGCTTGTACGCGACGAGGATTTTCATCTGGTACTCGATCCTTGTAGTGCCGGCCGTTGGCCGGCTCACAGTAACGGGAAACGTCCGGTCCTCGCACAGCAACCGGTTCGGGGGTGGGATCTGGATTCTAACTGGCCTTGCGTGACCATGCGAATGCGTATGGTTTTGTTGCGCTGCGTCAAAAAACCCTGAATCTGCCTGCGCCGTTCACCTCGTGCAGGCAGTCGTGAAGAACGCCGCCCTGTATGCTGTGGCGCTGCGTCGGAGCACCTGCGGGTGCTCCCAGGATGAATTCACTAACAGGAGAACAGGTAGTGCCCACTTGGCTTGTCACCGGCGGCGCCGGCTTCATTGGCGGTAACTTCGTTCTCGAAGCCGTTGCCCGCGGCATCAAGGTCGTGAACCTGGATGCGCTTACCTATGCCGGCAACCTGAAGACCCTGTCCAGCCTGGACGGCAACCCGAACCACGTGTTCGTGCAGGGCGACATCGGCGACCGCGCCCTGGTGGCGCGCCTGCTGGCCGAACACCAGCCCGATGCCGTGCTGAATTTCGCTGCCGAAAGCCATGTGGACCGTTCCATCGACGGCCCGGGCGCCTTCATCCAGACCAACGTGGTGGGTACCTTGGGCCTGCTGGAAGCGGTGCGTGACCACTGGAAGGGCCTGCCGGCCGAGCAGGGCGCGGCCTTCCGCTTCCTGCACGTGTCCACCGACGAGGTGTACGGCACCCTGGGCGAGACCGGCAAGTTCAGCGAAACCACCCCGTATGCGCCCAATTCGCCGTACTCGGCGTCCAAGGCAGCGTCGGACCATCTGGTGCGCGCGTTCCACCACACCTACGGGCTGCCGGTGCTGACCACCAACTGCTCGAACAACTACGGCCCGTACCATTTCCCGGAAAAGCTCATTCCGCTGGTGATCGCCAAGGCGCTGGCCGGCGAGCCGCTGCCGGTGTACGGCGACGGCAAGCAGGTGCGCGACTGGCTGTTCGTGACCGACCACTGCGAAGCGATCCGTACCGTGCTGGCCAAGGGCCAGGTGGGCGAGACCTACAACGTGGGCGGCAATTCGGAAAAGCAGAACATTGAAGTGGTGCATGCGATCTGCGCGCTGCTCGATGCACGCCGCCCGCGCGACGATGGCCAGCCGCGCAGCAGCCAGATCACCTACGTGACCGACCGCCCCGGCCATGACCGCCGCTACGCGATCGATGCGTCCAAGCTGAAGAACGATCTGGGCTGGGAGCCGGCGTACACCTTCGAACAGGGCATCGCCTTCACCGTTGACTGGTACCTGGACAACCAGGAATGGGTGAACGGCGTGCTGGATGGCAGTTACCGCCTGCAGCGCATCGGCACTTCGGCCTGAACCCGGGAGACGACATGACCCAACGCAAAGGCATCATTCTGGCCGGCGGTTCCGGCACGCGGCTGTATCCGATCACCAAGGGCGTCAGCAAGCAGCTGCTGCCGGTGTACGACAAGCCGATGATCTACTACCCGCTGAGTGTGCTCATGCTGGCGGGCATCCGTGAAGTGCTGATCATCAACACCCCGCACGAACAGGCCCTGTTCCAGCAGCTCCTGGGCGATGGTTCGCAGTGGGGCATGGATATCCAGTACGCCGTGCAGCCCAGCCCCGATGGCTTGGCCCAGGCCTACCTGATCGGCAAGGACTTCGTGGGCGGCAAACCGAGCTGCCTGGTGCTGGGCGACAACATCTTCCACGGCCACGGCCTGCGCGAAGTGCTGCGCAACGCCGACCAGCGTGACCAGGGCGCCACCGTGTTCGGTTACTGGGTGAATGACCCGGAACGCTACGGCGTGGCCGAATTCGACAAGAACGGCAAGGTCATCGACCTGGTGGAAAAGCCGGAGAACCCGCGTTCCAACTACGCGGTGACCGGTCTGTACTTCTACGACGGCAACGCCAGCGACTACGCCGCCGAGCTGAAGCCTTCGCCGCGGGGCGAGCTGGAGATCACCGATCTGAACCAGCGCTACCTGCGCGAGGGCCACCTGCACCTGGAAGCGCTGGGCCGCGGTTATGCCTGGCTCGATACCGGCACCCACCAGTCGCTGCTGGAAGCGTCCAACTTCATCGAGACCATCCAGACCCGCCAGGGCCTGCAGGTCTGCTGCCCGGAGGAAATCGCCTTCGGCAAGGGCTGGATCAGCGCCGAGCAGCTGGAAGCACTGGCTGCACCGCTAATCAAGAATGGCTACGGCCAGTACCTGCACAAGCTCGCATTGCGTGGAGTCGTTCCGTGAAAGTGATTGAAACCAAGTTGCCCGGCTGCGTGGTGATCGAACCGGCCGTGTTCGGCGATGCCCGCGGCTATTTCTTCGAAACCTGGAATGCCGAGCGCTTCGCTGCACTGGGCCTGCCGGACCGCTTCGTGCAGAGCAACGTGTCCACCTCGGCCAAGGGCGTGCTGCGCGGCCTGCATTACCAGTGGCCGCGCCCGCAGGGCAAGCTGGTCAGCGTGCTGGAAGGCGAGGTTTATGACGTGGCCGTCGATATCCGTCGCGGCTCGCCGACCTTCGGCCAGTGGGAAGCGGTGGTGCTGAGCGCGGAGAACAAGAAGCAGTTCTGGATTCCGGAAGGCTTCGCGCATGGGTTTGCGGTGCTGTCCGAACGTGCGGTCTTCAGCTACCTGTGCACCGAGGTCTACCTGAAGGACTTCGATGCCGGCGTGCGCTGGAACGATGCCGATATCGCCGTGGACTGGCCGATCAGTGCGCCGACGCTGTCGGCCAAGGATGAGGCCGCGCCCTTCCTGAAGGACATCGCCGAGGACCGCCTGCCGGTCTACATCGCATGACCGTGCTGGTGTTTGGCGGCAACGGGCAGGTCGGACAGGAACTGCTGCGCGCACTGGCCCCGCTGGGGCCGGGGGTGGCGACCACGCGCAGTGGCCAGTTGCCCGATGGCCGTGCCTGTGAAGTGGCCGACTTCGGCCAGCCTGACAGTCTGCCGGCGCTGCTGGACCGCCTGCAGCCGTCGGTGGTGGTGAATGCCGCTGCCTACACGGCGGTGGATCGTGCCGAACAGGACGCGGAGGCCGCCTTCGCGGCCAACGCGCAGGCGCCGGGCGTGATCGCGCGCTGGTGCGCGGCCCACGGCGTGCCGTTCGTGCATTACTCCACTGACTACGTGTTCGATGGCCAGGGCAGCGCGCCGTATCGGGAAGACGAGCCGACCGCACCGCTGGGCGTGTACGGCACCAGCAAGCGCGACGGCGAGGATGCCGTGCGTGCCGCAGGTGGGCGCCATCTGATCTTCCGCACTGCGTGGGTGTATGCCTCGCATGGCGCGAACTTCCTGCGCACCATGCTGCGCGTGGGCGCCGAGCGTGACCAGCTGCGGGTGGTGGCCGACCAGATCGGCACGCCGACCCCGGCCGCGCTGATTGCCGATGTGACCGCGCAGGCGCTGCAGCATCCGGACCAGCTGTCGGGCACCTGGCACCTGACTGCCAGTGGCCAGACCAGCTGGCATGGCTTTGCCGAGGCGATCTTCGCGCAGGCACTGGCGAGTGGCGTGCTGGCGAAAGTGCCGGCGGTGGAAGCCATTGCCAGTTCCGAGTACCCGACCCCGGCCAAGCGTCCGGCCTGGTCGGTGCTGGACAACCGCAAGCTGCAGCAGGACTTCGGCATCGAACTGCCGGCATGGCAGGACGGCTTGAAGCGGGTGATGGCGGAGATTGCCACCTCGTAGAGTCGAGCTTGCTCGACTATGCGGCGCCGCTCCGCTCGTGGATCCACGCATGGCGTGGATCTACTGGTCAGAGAAGGGGTCAGAGCCCGTTGCGCAGCAACGGGATCCGACCCCGGCGGTCCAACTCAGCTGCGCCCGTAGGTGTCCTCGAAGCGCACGATATCGTCTTCGCCCAGGTAGCTGCCCGACTGCACTTCGATCAGTTCCAGCGGCAGCTTGCCCGGATTGCGCAGGCGGTGGGTCACGCCCAGCGGAATGTAGGTGCTCTGGTTCTCGCTGAGCAGGATCACTTCATCGCCACGGGTCACTTCGGCGGTGCCGCTGACCACGATCCAGTGCTCGGCACGGTGGTGGTGCATCTGCAGGCTGAGCGTGCCACCGGGCTTGACGGTGATGCGCTTGACCTGGAACCGCTCGCCGTTGTCGATGGAATCGTAGGCGCCCCACGGGCGGTAGACCTTGCGGTGCCAGGTGGCTTCGCTGCGGCCATCGGCCTTCAGCTGCGCCACCACGGTCTTGACCTCCTGCATGCGGTCGGCCTTGCCGACCAGCACCGCGTCGTCGGTCTCGACCACGATCACATCATCCAGGCCGACCATGGCCACCAGGCGCTGGCCGTAGGCGTAGGTGTTGCGGCAGTCGATGGCGATCACATCGCCCTGGTGGGCGTTGCCGTCACCATCCTGCTGCGACACATCGCGCAGCGCCGTCCAGGAACCGACATCGTTCCAGCCGGCATCCAGCGGCACGACCACGGCATCGGCAGTCTTTTCCATTACCGCGTAGTCGATCGAATCCGACGGCACGGCGGCGAAGGCATCCTTGTCCAGGCGGGTGAAGTCGGCATCGCGGCGCGCCTGCTGCCAGGCGCTGCGGCTGCCGGCCAGCATCTGCGGCTGGAAGCGCTCCAGTTCCTGCAGATAGCGCGAGGCCTTGAACAGGAACATGCCGCTGTTCCAGTAGTACTGGCCGCTGGCCACGTAGCCGCTGGCGGTTTCCAGGTCGGGCTTCTCGACGAAGCGCTCGACCGCACGCACGCCCTGGCCGTCGGCGGCCTTGATGTAGCCGTAGCCGGTTTCCGGGCCGGTCGGCACGATGCCGAAGGTAACCAGCTTGCCAGCCTCGGCCGCACCAGCGGCGGCCTGCACGGCGCT
The DNA here is from genome assembly GCF_016624905.1 of Stenotrophomonas sp. S49. Lineage (NCBI taxonomy): Bacteria > Pseudomonadati > Pseudomonadota > Gammaproteobacteria > Lysobacterales > Lysobacteraceae > Stenotrophomonas > Stenotrophomonas sp. S49. The sequence goes on from NZ_JACVUD010000019.1 coordinate 37,885, forward strand.
GCGGAACGCGGCTTCGTTGGTGATCACGTGGTCCGACGGCAGCACCAGCAGCAGCGCATCGGCGCCGTCACGGGTGGCCTCCAGAGCGGCCACGGCAATGGCCGGGGCGGTGTTGCGGCCCATCGGTTCCAGGATGATCGCGGCCGGTTCGGCACCGACCTGCTGCAGCTGTTCGGCCGCCACGAAGCGATGTTCCTCGTTGGCGATCACCAGCGGGCCGCGGCTGGCGATCGGCGCCACGCGCTGCCAGGTGGCCTGCAGCATGGTGCTGTCGCCGGCCAGGGGCAGGAACTGCTTCGGGTAGGCTTCGCGCGACAACGGCCACAGGCGCGTGCCGGAACCACCGGACAGGATGACGGGTTGGACGATGCTCATTGGCAGGATTCCGCTCAGGCCTTCAGCAAGGCTGCAATTTCGTCGGTGCGCGCCTGCATCAGCGCTGCGTCGCCACGGGCTTCCACGTTCAGGCGCAGCAGCGGCTCGGTATTGGAGCTGCGCAGGTTGAAGCGCCACTGGCCGAAATCGGCGCTGATGCCATCGGTGTGGTCCAGCGCCGGTGCCTGGTCCGCGAAGTGCGCCATCACCCGGGCCACGGCGGCCTTGGCATCGGCCACCTTGAAGTTGATTTCGCCGCTGCACGGGTAGGCCGCCATGCGGTCTTCCACCCAGTCGGCCAGCGAACGCCCACTTTCAGAGACCAGCTGCGCGATCAGCAGCCACGGAATCATGCCCGAGTCGGCATAGGCGAATTCGCGGAAATAATGGTGCGCGCTCATCTCGCCGCCATACACGGCATCTTCGGCGCGCATCTTTTCCTTGATGAAGGCATGGCCACTCTTGCACAGCACCGGCACGCCGCCGGCCTGTTCCACCATGTCGGTGGTGTTCCAGACCAGGCGTGGGTCGTGCACGATCTTGCCGCCCGGGTTGCGCGCCAGGATCGCCTTGGCCAGCAGGCCGACCAGGTAGTAGCCCTCGATGAAGCGGCCGCTGTGGTCGAAGAAGAAGCAGCGGTCGAAGTCACCGTCCCAGGCAATGCCGAAATCGGCGCCGTGTTCGCGCACCGCCTCGGCCGTTGCCGCGCGGTTTTCCGGCAGCAGCGGGTTGGGAATACCGTTGGGGAAATTGCCATCGGGCTCATGGCAGATGCGGATGAACTCGAACGGCAGGTGCGGTGCCAGCAGGTCGACGATGGCGCCGGCGCCACCGTTGCCGGCGTTGACCACCAGCTTCAGCGGCTTCAGCTTGCCGGCATCCACGTAGCTCAGCAGGTGCTGGATGTAGGCGCGCTTGTCGTGCTGCGCGGTCTGCGCGGCACTCGGCGGCTGCTCGCTGCCGGTATCGGCGGCCACGGCATCGGAAATGGCGAACAGGCCGGTGTCGGAACTGATCGGCCGCGCGTTTTCCTTCACCAGCTTCATCCCGTTGTAGTCCATCGGGTTGTGGCTGGCGGTCACCATCACGCCGCCGGCCGCACCCAGGTGGTCGGTCTGGAAATAGACTTCCTCGGTGCCGCACAGGCCGATGTCGATCACTTCGCGGCCCACGCCGCGCAGGCCCGCGGCCAGCGCATCCTGCAGGGCCGGGCTGGTCAGGCGCACGTCGTGGCCCAGCACGACCGGACCGGGGCCGAGCTGCGCGGCCAGGGCCACGCCGATACGGCGGGCCAGGTCTTCGTTCAGTTCTTCCGGCACGCGGCCGCGGATGTCATAGGCCTTGAAGGCGGGCAGGGGCATCGAGCGAGTCCTTGGTGATATCAGCTGGCTAGTGTAATCCCAGCCCTGTGTGGGAATCGTTTCCATTGCCCCAATGACAGCTGACCGGCGCATGGCTCAGGTGGTGCTGGCCTTCCGCCGCCGCCGCGCCTTCGGTGTCACCCCCGGCAACGGCGCCAGCAGCGCCTCCAGATCCTCGTCGTTGAAGCGCGGTGCGGCCGAGTCGGCGCCTTCCAGCAGGGTGTCGGCCAGTGCGGCCTTGCGCTGCTGCAGCTCGGCGATGCGTTCTTCGATGCTGCCGGCGGCAATCAGCCGGTACACGAACACCGGTTGCTGCTGGCCGATGCGGTGCGCACGGTCGGTGGCCTGGTTTTCCGCTGCGGGATTCCACCAGGGGTCGAAATGGATGACCGTGTCGGCCGCGGTCAGGTTCAGGCCCACGCCGCCGGCCTTCAGGCTGATCAGGAAGATCGGCACCTCGCCCTGCATGAAACGCTGCACCGGGGTGGCCCGGTCCTGGGTGTCGCCGGTCAGCTGCACATAGCCCAGGCCCAGCTCGTCCAGGGCCTGGCCGATCAGCGCCAACATGCTGGTGAATTGCGAGAACAGCAGGATGCGGCGGCCTTCTTCCACCATCTCCGGCAGCATGTCGCGCAGCAGTTCCAGTTTCGCCGATGGCGCCTGCCGGGCCGGCGCTTCACCGGGCAGCAGGCGCGGGTCGCAGCAGACCTGGCGCAGTTTCAGCAGCGCATCGAGCACCACGATGTGGCTGCGGCCCAGCCCCTGGCTGACTACCGCTTCGCGCACCTTGGCTTCCATTGATGCGCGCACGGTTTCGTACAGATCGCGCTGCGCGCCTTCCAGCGCCACGCTGCGGGTGATCAGCGTCTTGGCCGGCAGTTCGGTGGCCACCTGGTCCTTGCGCCGGCGCAGCATGAACGGGCGCAGACGCTGCGCCAGCAGGTGCGCGCGCTGCTGATCGGTGCCGCGCTCGATCGGGTGTCGCCAGTGCTGGTTGAACAGCTTTTCGCTGCCCAGCAGGCCGGGCAGCAGGAAATCGAACTGGGTCCACAGTTCGCCCAGATGGTTTTCCAGCGGCGTGCCGGTCAGGCACAGCCGGTGCCGTGCATGCAGCGTGCGCAGGGTGACCGCGGCGCGCGACTTCGGGTTCTTCACCTGCTGCGCCTCGTCCAGGATCAGCAGGTGGTAATCGTGGGCCTGCAGCGCGACTTCATCGCGCCACAGCAGCGGGTAGGTGGTCAGCACCAGATCGTGTTCGCCGATGCGCGCGAAGTCATCGGTGCGGTCATTGCCGTGCAGGACCAGCACGCGCAGGTCGGGGGTGAAGCGCGCGGCTTCGCTCTGCCAGTTGTGCAGCAGCGAGGTGGGCACCACCACCAGGGCCGGTTGCTGCAGGCGCCCGGCCTCTTTTTCCAGCAGGATGTGCGCCAGCGTCTGCAGGGTCTTGCCCAGGCCCATGTCGTCGGCCAGCACGCCGCCCAGGTCCTGCTGGCGCAGGTACTGCAGCCAGGCCAGGCCGTCGCGCTGGTACGGGCGCAGGGTGGCGGTCAGGCCGGCGGGCGGTTCCACATCGCCCAGCGCGGGCGCCTGCATCAGCCGCTGCACCAGCGCCCGGGTGTCCTTGCGGCTCTTGAACTGCAGGCGGGCATCGTCCTGCAATGCACGCAGGCGGCCACGGTCGCGCGCGGACAGGCGCAGGGCGCCGCCGCGCTGGGTGAACAGGTCGGCCAGCAGGGCGATGACCGGTTTCAACCGGCCGGCGCGCAGTGCGATGCGCGTGTTGTCGCCGGCCGACAGCAGGATGTTCTCGTCGTCGCCAATGCTGTCGATCTGCCCACGCAGCCAGCGCGGATCGGTCTGCAGCACCTGCTGCAGCAGCGGCGCCAGCGCCACGCTGCGGTCGTCGACCTGGATGTCCAGCGCCAGCGTGAACCAGCCTTCGTCCTTCGGGTCGGCCTGGATGTCCAGCTGGATATCGTCCACCCGGGTGATGCGGTGGCGGAAATCGTCGGCCGGCTCGATCTTCCAGCCCAGTGCCTCCAGGCGCGGCACTTCGTCCAGCAGGAAATGGGTCCAGTCGTGGGTGCGCAGGTCGAACTGCGGGCCGGCGCCATCCAGCACTGCGCGCGGGTTCTGATCGCGGTACAGCTGCGCGCTGCGCAGTTCGGTTTCGCGCCGGGCTTCTTCGGCCAGGTCGCGCGGCAGCAGGGCCAGGCGGCCCTCGGCATCGTGCGCGAACAGGGTGGGGTCATCCAGGAAGCGCACGTGTTCGTCGTACTCGAACGCCACGGTGGCCACGTCGGCCCACTGCGACGGCGCGCGGTAGCCCAGCCAGGCCGGCCGGAATTCGACGGTATGCAGGCGCAGCACCGGGGTCATGGCCTGCACCTGCAGCGTGGCGAGCGCGGCGTCGCCGCCGGGCCGCGGCAGCGCCGGGTCGATCTGCATCAGCAGCTGGGCCACGATGGGTTCTTCATTGGGCAGCAGCGGCGGCAGCTCCAGGAATTCGTCGGCGTCGGCCACGGCCACGTCCAGCAGCAGCGGTCCGACCTCGCCCGTGGCCGGATCCAGGTAGCAGGCCGATTGCCCCAGCACCATGCCCTGCGCACCGCCTTCCACCTCCAGCCACGGCGTGGGCAGGGTCGTGCCCTGCTGCGGCAGGGCGCGCCAGCCCAGGGTGCCACGGCGTGGTGCACCGCTGCGTGCGGGCACGCGCTGGCCCGGGCCGTCGCCATGGATCCAGCCATGGCCACTGGCCACGATCAGCTGCAGGGTCGCGTTGAAATCGAACTGGCGGCCCTTCATGCGGCCCTGGCGCAACGCCCACAGCTGCGCCAGCACGGCCACGTCGTCCTGGCTGAGGTAGCCGGGCGGTTCCAGCAGCAGGTCGGGGGTGACGTCCAGCAGCTTTTCGAAGGTGAGCGGTCCGCCGGCGGCCTGGTGGGTGCGGTGCGGCAGGATTGCCGGCCGGTTCTGGATGGTGGCCAAGTCGAACGCGATGCCACGCGGCTGTACGCGCGCCGGCGTGCTGCGCGCGGCCTGCCAGCGCGACAGTTCGTCCAGCAGTTCGGCACGCGGCGGCATGGCCAGGTCCTGCGCGCTCAGGGGTGTCGGGTCCTGCGCCAGCTCGGGTTCCAGCAGCTGGATGACCAGCACCGTGGCCACGTGCTTGCAGTTCTGCCCCACCGGGCAGGTGCAGTGGCTGTGCAGGCGGCTGCGCGCGGTGCGCGTGCTGGCGGCCAGGTCGATTTCCACGTGGTAGGGCTGGCGCGCGCTGCCTTGGACTTCGGCAGTCAGCAGATCGCCCTGCAGCTGCAGGTCGCGCACGCTGGACAGGTAGTGCGCGGTCTTCTGCAGCGTGCGTTCGTCGATCCAGCGCAGAAGGTCTTCGTCGGTGTAGGTCAGGGCCATCGCTACCTGCGGGGGCGGCGGCGTGGTGCGAGCCACGCTGCGTGGAGGGTGCGGCATTCTACCCAAAGCCCCTGCAACGCCCCGATAATGCTGCGGCGCATCCAGGGCCCGGGCGGGCCTGCGGCTAGAATGCCCTCATTCTTACCGTGCAGGGCAGTACAGCAATGCAGCAATCGACTTCCAGCAGCAAGCGCAGCAAGCGCTTCGCCTCGGCGGCACAGGCGCTGCAGGGCGTGGTCGCCGATGGCCAGATCCTGGCCGTGGGTGGCTTCGGCCTGTGTGGCATTCCCGAAGCGCTGATCGCGGCGCTGCGCGACAGTGGCGCCAAGGGCCTGACGGTCATTTCCAACAATGCGGGCGTGGACGGCTTCGGCCTGGGCCAGCTGCTGGAAACGCGGCAGATCAAGAAGATGATCTCGTCCTACGTGGGCGAGAACAAGGAATTCGAACGCCAGTTCCTGGCCGGCGAGCTGGAACTGGAGTTCAATCCACAGGGCACCCTGGCCGAGCGCCTGCGCGCCGGCGGTGCGGGCATCCCGGCGTTCTTCACCGCCACCGGCTACGGCACCGTGGTGGCCGAGGGCAAGGAAACCCGTGAATTCGACGGCAAGCACTACGTGATGGAAACCGCGCTGCGTGCCGACGTGGCCCTGGTGAAGGCGTGGAAGGCCGACGAGGCCGGCAACCTGGTGTTCCGCAAGACCGCGCGCAACTTCAACCCGGCCTGCGCGATGGCCGGCAAGGTGTGCATCGTGGAAGTGGAAGAGGTGGTGCCGGTGGGCGCGATCGATCCGGACCAGGTGCACCTGCCGGGCATCTACGTGCACCGCATCGTGCACAACCCGCATCCCGAAAAACGCATTGAACAGCGCACGATCCGCGCGGAGGGCAACTGAGATGGCGTGGACCCGTGACGAGATGGCGGCCCGCGCCGCCCGGGAATTGACCGATGGCGCCTACGTGAACCTGGGTATCGGCCTGCCGACCTTGGTGGCCAACCATATTCCCGAAGGCGTGGACGTGTGGCTGCAGTCGGAAAACGGCCTGCTCGGCATCGGCCCGTTCCCGACCGACAGTGAAGTGGACGCCGACCTGATCAACGCCGGCAAGCAGACCGTGACCGCGCGCGCCGGTGCCAGCTACTTCGGCAGCCACGACAGCTTCGCGATGATCCGCGGTGGCCACGTGAACCTGGCCATCCTGGGCGCCATGCAGGTGACCGACAAGGGTGACCTGGCCAACTGGATGGTGCCGGGCAAGATGGTCAAGGGCATGGGCGGTGCGATGGACCTGGTGGCCGGTGTGCAGCGCGTGGTGGTGCTGATGGAACACACCGCCAAGAACGGCGAGCACAAGATCCTGGCCGAATGCTCGCTGCCGCTGACCGGCGTGGGCGTGGTCGATCGCATCATCACCGACCTGGCCGTGTTCGACGTGACCGACAACGGTCTGGTGCTGGTGGAGGCCGCGCCGGGCGTGGGCGATGACGAACTGAAGGAAAAGACCGGCGTCGCGTTCGCACGCGCCTGATTGAAAGCACGGGGGCCGATGGCCCCCGCTGCTCAACTGCGGCGGGCGTAGGCGTAGTCGGTGCTGCTGGCTTCCGGCTCGCCCAGGCAGGCTGCTGCGGTGGCTGCGCGCAGACCGGTGTGTTCGCAGCAGGCGCCCAGCACGCGCTCGATGGCGTGGGCCAGGGTGCCATCGATCTGGCCCTGCTCAGGATCGAAGTCGCTGCGGTACAGATGCGCGTCCAGCAGCGGGCGCAACGCCTGCAGCCGCCACCAACCCATGCTGCCGGCGCCGAACACGCTGGCAGCGGGGTCCAGCGACAGGCCCAGGCGCGTGCGCAGCCGCTGCACCGTGGGGCCATTGCCGCCCATGAAATCGGCAACGGCCAGCAGATGACCTTCGGCAACCACCATGCCCAGGCTCGGGTCTGCCTGGAACGCTGCCAGGATGCGTGCGGCGCGGCCACCCTGCACCAGCCGCTGCAGCAGTTCCTGGCGCCATTGGTCACCATCGGCGCGATGGGTGGAGCGCTTGGTGTGCAGCTTCAGCACCACCTCGTGCCCATCCTGCAGCAGGCCTTCGGCAACCTGCAGGAACGGCAGGATGTCGCGGCCGTGGTTTTCCACGGCAACGATGTCACCCTGCAGTCCGTGCTGTACCAGCGCAACGCGAACCGCGTCGACCTGCGTTGCCGGTGTGGTTACCACCAGTCGCCAGTGCAGTGCCGTTTCCTTCACTGCCGACAGCACTTCCAGCAGGGTTTCCAAATACCACGCGTGCAGGTGCAGCGCCGGCTGTGGTTGCCTCGGCACTGCCGGCGACAACGCCTCACGGGTGGCCTGCAGCCAGGCATGGCCCAGCCGTGCGTCCGGTTCCAGCACGGCGCCCTCGGCCCACTCGTTCCAGGCATTGATGAACACCATGCGCTGGTTCTGCGGGGCCTGCGCCAGACGCTCATGCACGGTGCTGCGCAGCCAGTCGCGGTAGCCGCGCGGCGACGCATGCAGATACACGCGCCCGCGCCCGGAACGCCGGGCTTCGTTGTCCCAGCCTGGGTTGACCCCGGGATAGAGCGGGTAATCGGGCAGGGGGCGGGCGGCGATCTCGCTGGCCAGCTCGCGCCAGTCGCGCACATCGCCATTGAAGTCGGGGTTGAGCAGCCACTGCTGCGCCGACAGCGAGCGCGGGTTGCTCATGTTGGGCGGGAACTCGACCGCCGCATCGAAGCCGATCTGGCGCGGGTCCGGGCGTTCGAAGCCCTGCACATAGGCCAAGTGGATCTCGCCCACGGCGTTGTCGCGGCACCAGCGGCGCCAGCGCTCGGCGGTGGCGCGCGCATCGGGCAGCAGGTTCGGGCGGTAGACCAGCAGCATCGGCCGGCCATCGACCTTCAATGCACGGCGGTCGCGCAGGTACGGCGCCACGTGGGCGATGAATGCCAGGTCATCATCGGCGCTGTGCTGCTGGCCGATCAGGATGTCGTCGTCGCGGCCGTCCCAGCGCCGTGCCCAGTTTTCATTGGCCCAGCACAGGCAGAACGGCAGCGTGATGCTGTCATCGTCGAGCCACTGCCGCAGCGGATCTTCCATCAGCGTGCGGCCGCTGAACCAGTAGTAATAGAAGCAGAACGCGCCGATGCCGTGCTCGGCGGCAAGCTGCGCCTGGTCGCGCATCACCTGCGGATTGCGCAGGTCATAGAACCCCAGGTCGGCCGGCAGTCGCGGCTGGATGTGGCCTTCGAACTGCGGCAGCGCGCGGGTCACGTTGCGCCATTCGGTGAAGCCCTTGCCCCACCACGCGTCGTTCTCGGCAAAGGTGTGGAACTGCGGCAGGTAGAACGCGACCAGCGTGGCGGGCATCGGCTCCGGCAACGCGGCCGCCTGCTGCGGGCGGTGACCGATTGCGGGCTCGTCAGCGCGCCAGCGCAGCTGCGCGCTGGCCCGTGGGCCACCGGTGTCCTGCTGCCCCTTCGGCGGCGGGGGCACCCAGTCGCCATGTCGGGCCAGCAGACGGGTGCGCAGGCGGTCGCGCTGCGCCTGCGACATCGGCAACGCACGGAACACCGCGCGCAGCAGCGGGAACAGGGCCTGGCGCAGGCGGCTGCCGCTCATGGCTGGGCGCCCCGGTAGTGGGCGTGGACGGCAGGCGGCGGCAGCGTGGCAACGGTCATGCCGCCATTTTCGGTGCTGGCGGCCACGACGGCAAACCCGGCCGTGCTAGCGTGTGGCGATGCTGTTTCCCCAAGACCTGCCCGACGCGGATGTGCGCCACCTGCCGGGGTGGCTGTCCCCCGCTGCGGCCGATGCCCTGCTGCCGTCCCTGCAGGCGCAACTGCCGTGGGAGGTCCACCGCATCCGCATGTTCGGCAACTGGGTGGATTCGCCGCGCTTGAGCTGCTGGATCGGTGATCCGCAGGCGCGATACCGCTATTCCGGCGCACTGTTCGAACCGCGGCCGTGGACGCCGCTGCTGCAGGCGTTGCGTGAACGGCTGCTGGCCGAAGGCATCGGCCGCTTCAACAGCGTGCTGGTGAACCGCTACCGCAGCGGTGGGGATTACATGGGCTGGCATAGCGACGACGAGCCAGAGCTGGGGACTGAACCGCTGATCGCCTCGTTGAGCCTGGGCGCGGCACGCCGCTTCCTGTTGCGCCGCCGCGATGAACCGGCGCGCAAGGCCGAATTCCTGCTGGGCCATGGCGATCTGTTGCTGATGGGCGGCAGCACCCAGCGCTTTTACCAGCACGCGCTGCCGAAGATGGCGCGGGTGCAGGGCGAGCGCATCAACCTGACATTCCGGTGGATCACCCCGCGCGGGTGACGGTGGGGTCAGAGCCCTTCCCTGTGGGAAGGGATCCGACCCCTACAACCTCAGCGCGGCAACGCCTGGCGGTCGCGCTGCCCGCTCACCAGCGTCCAGCCCACTACGTCCTGCGCGATCTGCTGCAGGCCGCGTTCGAACGCGGCGGCCACGGCCGGCACATCGGTGCTGCCCACCGGCTGTTGCTGGCGGAAGGTGCGGTCGGCCACCACGCGCTGGTCGGCCACGTGGATGAGTTTGGCGTTCAGTTCAATCACCACCGTCGGCGTGGCTTGGCCCTGGTAGTCGGACTCGAAGCGGCGTACGTCGGTGGTCAATTTGTAGTCGGCGCGGATGCCGGCGGCCACGCGGGCCACACCGGGCAGGCGGGCGGAATCTTCGAAGCCGCGCAGCAGGGTGTCTTCGATCATATCGGTAGCCGGCTGTGCCCAGCTGGCGCCGCGGTAGATCTCCAGTTCCGACGGCGTGGGCCGCACGTTGATGCGCGGGCTGTCGACCATGCGTGCGGCACTGGGCTTGGCCAGCACCAGCTGCCAGTCACCCTGCGGCCAGGCCGGGTCCACCTTCACCTGCACGGCAGGCGAATACAGGGTGACCGGGTTCTTGTCGCCGCTGCCGAGGATCGAGCAGCCACCCAGCAGGGCAACCGCCGAGGCGGCCAGCAGCAGGCGCGGAAGGGTCATCGGGCTCATTTGGGTTCGAACTCCTTCGGTGCATCGCGGCCCAGCAGGTAGCGCGCGGGGTTGTTTTCCAGGCGGTCGCTGACCCGGCGCAGGTCGCGGATCAGGCCGCGCAGTTCGGTCAGCGTCGGGCCCAGCTGGCCCAAGCCATCGTTGGCGAAGCTGTTGATGGCCGCGCGGTTCTCGCCCAGGATCGAATCGGCATTGCCGGCGGCCGAATCCAGCTTGCCCAGGGTGGCATCGAGCTTGTCGATGATGCCCGGCAGCTGCTGCACCAGGTTCTTGTCCAGGCGTTCGATGGTGCCGTTGGTGGTCTTCAGCGTGGTATCCAGGCTGCGGGCCGCGTCGCGCGCACTCAACAGCAGCGCCTGGGTGCCCTGGTCACGGTCGGCCAGGCCGCCACTGATTGTTTCCAGATTGGCCAGGGTGGCGTTGATCGAGGCGACGTTGCGGTCGCTCAGGATCTGGTCCATGCGTTCGACGATGCGGTTGGCCACATCGGTGATGTTCTGCAGCGCCGACGGCGTGGTCGGAATGATCGGCGCCGGGTCCTTGTTCACCGTGGTCAGGGTGGGGGCCTGCGGGGTGCCGCCACTGAGCTGGATGATCGACGGGCCGGTCAGGCTGGTGATGGCCAGCTTGGCGCGGGTATCGGTCTTGACCGGCGTGTTGGAATTCAAGCGGATGCGCGCGACCACCTGGCGCGGGTCGTCGGGCACCAGGTTCAGTTCGGTGATCGACCCCACCGCGATGCCGTTGTACTGCACCGGGCTGCCCACCGACAGGCCGGTGACCGCTTCGCGGAACACCACGCGGTATTCCTGCCAGGTACGGTCGGAGGAGTACTTGGCCGCCCACAGGCCGAAGGCCAGCAGGGCCAGGCCGGTGATCAGGGTGAACGCGCCGATCAGCACGTAGTTGGCTTTGGTTTCCATGGCTCAGGCACTCTCGATCTGTTCGCCACGCGCGGCGCGCGCGCGGGGTCCGTGGAAGTATTCCTGGATCCACGGATGATCCAGTTTCTCGATGTCCGGCAGCGGCGCGTTGGCCACCACCTTGTGGTCGGCGATCACCGCCACCCGGTCGCAGATGGCGTACAGCGTGTCCAGGTCATGGGTGATCAGGAACACGGTCAGACCCAGCGCTTCCTGCAGGGTCTTGATCAGGCGGTCGAACGCGGCCGCGCCGATCGGGTCCAGGCCGGCGGTGGGCTCGTCCAGGAACAGCAGCGGCGGGTCCAGCGCCAGCGCACGGGCCAGGCCGGCGCGCTTGCGCATGCCGCCGGACAACTGCGACGGCAGTTTGTTGATGGCATCGGCGGGCAGGCCGGCCAGCTTCACCTTCAGCAGGGCCAGTTCGTAATGCCAGCGTTCGGGCAGTTCGCGGTGGTGTTCCTTCAGCGGCACCTGCACGTTCTCGCCCACGCTGAGCGAAGAGAACAGGGCGCCATCCTGGAACAGCACGCCGGTGTTGCGCTCGATGTGCAGGCGGCTTTCGGCATCGTCGGCGCGTGCATCGCGGCCCAGTACCTCGATCTGCCCGGCGTCGGGCACGCGCAGGCCCAGGATCGACCGCATCAGCACCGATTTACCGGTGCCCGACCCGCCAACCACGCCCAGGATCTCGCCGCGGCGCACGTCCAGGTCCAGCCCTTCGTGCACGGTCTGGCTGCCGAAGCGGTTGGTCAGCCCGCGCACGCGGATGGCCAGGTCGTGGCCTTGGTCATCCTGCATCTGGGTGTCATCGGGGTGTGGGTGTGTGCTCATCTCACCAGTCCATATGCATGAACCACAACGCCGCGAAGGCGTCGATGATGATCACCAGCGAGATGGTCTGCACCACGCTGGAGGTGGTGCGTTCGCCCACCGACTGCGCCGTGCCTTCCACCTTCAGCCCTTCCAGGCAGCCGATCAGGCCGATCACCAGGGCGAATACCGGCGCCTTGGACAGCCCCACCAGCATGTGCCGCACTTCCATGGTTTCGTGCATGCGCGCGATGTACATCTGCGGCGGAATATCCAGGTCGAACGCACCCACGGTGATGCCGCCGGCCAGACCGGCCGCCATCGCGATGAAGGTCAGCAGTGGCAGGGTGACCAGTAGCGCCAGCAGGCGCGGCAGCACCAGCAGATCGACCGGGTCCAGGCCCAGGGTGCGCATCGCATCGATCTCTTCGCGCGCCTTCATCGCGCCGATCTGCGCGGTGAACGCACTGGCGGTGCGGCCGGCCAGCACGATGGCGGTCAGCAGCACGGCGAATTCGCGCAGGAAGGCGATGTTCACCAGTTCCACTACGTAGATCTCCGCGCCGAAGTCGCGCAGGATGGTCGAGCCGAGGAAGGCGATCACCGCACCCACCAGGTAGGACAGCAACGCTACCAGCGGCACCGCATCCAGGCCCACCTGTTCCATCTGGTGCACGGTGGCGGTCAGGCGGAAGCGGCGCGGTTCCTTGAACAGGCGCGCGGCCTTGACCAGGTTCTCGCCCAGGAAGCTGCACAGCGCCTTGATGTTGTGGCCGGTGGTGTGGACGCTGACACCCAAGCGCTCCAGCGCGGCCAGCACGCCGAAGTCGCGCTTGGGCTTGGGCCGGTCGTCGGCCACTTCTTCGATGGTGCACACCAGTGCCTGGTGGTCGGGGCGGAAGTGCAGGGCCTGTTCGCCCAGGTCGGCACGATGGGCCACACGCAGCACCTGCAGCACGCCGGCCGAATCCAGCTGCTCGATGGCGGTGGCGTCGATGCCGGTCAGTTTTTCGGGAACGTCGCGCAGCACCTCGGCCGCCGCCAGTGCGGTCTTCAAGGTCCAGTGGCCGGACAGATGGATCAGCCCGGGATCGTGGGCATCCTGTTCCAGCCGGGGGCTGTGGTTCGGGGTCATGGGGGCCATTCGGGTCGCAGCATAACCGTTCTGAATTGCACGTCGCGTCGAACCGGGATGAATTTCTCCTGCCGGGCCCGCTGTAGGTAATACTACGGCGCATGTCCGCCGATGCTCACGCCATCCCCACGCCCCAGGCCACCTATGCGCAGCGCGTGGCCTTTGTTTCCGAGATCGCCGGTCGCCTGCACAGCTATGGCACCACGGCCCAGCGCCTGGAGGCCGCCGTGGTGGCGTTGGCGCGGCAACTGGACCTGGATTGTGAGCCGTGGTCGAACCCCACCGGCATCATCCTCAGCTTCAGCGACCCCGCGCGCGCCATCGGTTCCAGCGACATCACCCGGGTGATCCGCCTGGCGCCGGGCGAGAACGACCTGCACAAACTGAGCGTGGCCGACCGCATTGCCGAGGAAGTGGCCAACGGGCGCATGAGCCTTGCCCAGGGCCATACCGCGTTGCGCCAGCTGGACAAGGACCCGGGCCGCCGCGGCAAGCTGCGCACCATCCTCTCCTTCAGCCTGGGCGCGGCCGGCGTGGCCGGCATGTGGAAGCTGCCGTGGCTGGACATCGCTACGGCTGGCGTAATCGGCCTGATGATCGGCCTGCTGGGCATGCTGACCGATCGCCGCCCGGCCACCCGCGAAGCCGGCGAGGCGCTGGCCGCGCTGCTGGCCGGCATGGTCGCCACCCTGGTGGCGGCGTTCGTGGGCGCGCTGAATCTCAACACCGTCATCATTGCCTCGCTGGTGGTGTTGCTGCCGGGCATGTCGTTGACCAATGCAGTGAACGAACTGGCCAGCCAGCATTGGGTTTCGGGCACGGCGCGTTTTGCCGGTGCGCTCACCACCATCATGAAACTGAGCGTGGGCGCGATGATCGCGGTCACCCTGGCCGATGTGCTGGGCCTGGACCCGGTGATCCGTGCCTCGCGTCCGCAGGGGCCGTGGGTGGAATGGGGCTCGCTGCTGACCGCGGCGTTTGCATTCGCCATGTTGTTCAAGGCCAACCGGCGCGATTACCCATGGGTGATTGCCGCCTCGGTGGCCGGCTATGCCATTTCCAAATTCGGCGGCCACGCCTGGGGCGCACCGGCGGGTATTTTCCTGTCGGCGATGCTGCTGACCGCCGGCGGCAATCTGTTTGGCCGACTGGTGGGTCGCCCGGGCGCGATCATCCGCCTGCCAGGCATCATCATGATGGTGCCCGGCAGCACCAGCCTGCGCGGTGTGCTGACCCTGGTGCAGCAGCAGGACGTGGGCGCCGGCCAGAGCGTGTTCCTGACCGTGCTGAACGTGGTGATGGCGCTGGTGGCCGGCCTGCTGTTCGGCAACCTGCTGATGCCGGCGCGCAAAACCCTGTGATCGGTAGCGCCGGGCCGTGCCCGGCGGATCGGAACACCACCGCTGCGCTCGCCGGGCATGGCCCGGCGCTACCCACAAAAAAACGCCGGCTTTCGCCGGCGTTTTCTCATTCCCGTGCAGGACTCAGGCCTTCTTGATCAGGAAATCTTCCGGCTTCTTGTTGCCCTTGGCGGTCAGCTCGGCCATCCAGCGCGGCTGCTTGCCGCGGCCGGTCCAGGTTTCCTTCGGGTTGGCCGGGTTGCGGTACTTCGGTGCCACCTTGCCCAGCTTGCGGCCGGCGGTCTTGGCCGGAGCCTTGGCAGCCTTGCGTGCACGCGGTGCCGGGGCAGCGGCGCCACCGAACAGTTCGTCGATGGTGTAACCCTCGGTCTTGGCCAGCTTGGTCAGCTGGGCGCGCACCTTGGTGATCGGGCGGCGCTTGGCGACGATGGTTTGCTGCTTCTTGGCGGTACGGATCAGGGCGCCCAGCTCACGTGCCGACAGGCCGCTCAGGTCGATGCTCATGCAAATACTCCGGGAAATACGGTGATGGACAGGGACGAGCCGGTCCATGGCGGTCGCTGGACAGGGTAATGTCGATTTACTGCCAGCACAAACATTTATTGGTTACTGATATTACGAATTGCGACTGCCGACATATTCAGACGCTATGCCACCGGTGGACGCAAAAAAAAAAGACCGGGGCGGACCCCGGTCTTTCCATCAACCCTGCAGTCGCTGCAGCAGGGTGTCCTTGTCCAGGCTCTCGGCCTCGCTGGCCTTGCGCGAGCGGTATTCATAAGTACCGGCGGCCAGGCCGCGCTCGCTCACCACCACGCGGTGCGGAACACCGATCAGCTCCATGTCGGCGAACATGGCGCCCGGGCGCAGGCCGCGGTCGTCCAGCGCTGCATCCAGGCCGGCGTCGCGCAGTTCCTGCAGCAGTGCAGCGGCGGCCTCGGCCACGCCCGCATCGCCCTTCGGGTTGATCACGCAGACCACCACCTGCCAGGGCGCCATCGCCTCGGGCCAGATGATGCCGGCGTCGTCGTGGTTCTGTTCGATGGCGGCGGCCACCACGCGCGAGATGCCGATGCCGTAGCAGCCCATGGTCATCACGGCGGCCTTGCCGTTCTCGTCCAGCACGGTGGCCTGCAGCGCTTCGGCGTACTTGCGGCCGAGCTGGAACACGTGGCCGACCTCGATGCCGCGGGCGATCTTCAGCTCGCCGCCGTCGCGGGCGCGGTCACCGGCACGCACGTTGCGGATATCCACCACTTCCGGTTCCGGCAGGTCGCGGCCCCAGTTCACCCCGGCCAGGTGGAAACCGGCCTCGTTGGCACCGACCACGAAGTCGGCCATGGCCGCCACTTCGCGGTCGGCCAGCACGCGGATCGCCTTGGCCGGGCCGACCGGGCCCAGGAAGCCGGGCACGCTGCCCAGGTGCTCGGCGATTTCCGCTTCGCTGGCAAAACGCTGGTCTTCTAGGCCAGCCACCTTGGCCAGCTTGATCTCATTTACTTCGTGGTCGCCGCGCACCAGGGCCAGCACGAAGCCGGCCTCGGTCATCAGCGCCACCGACTTCACCGTGCGCTGCAGGTCGATACCGAGCAGGGCGGCCACGTCTTCGCAGGTCTTCTGGGTGGGCGTGTCCACCTTGCGCAGGGTTTCAGCGGCGGCCGCGCGCGGCGCCGGATCGGCGGCCACGGCCGCTTCCATGTTGGCGGCATAATCCGAGCCGGTGGAAAACACCAGCGCGTCTTCACCGGAATCGGCGATCACATGGAATTCCTGCGATGCGTCGCCACCGATGGCGCCGGAGTCGGCCTGCACCATGCGGAAATCCAGGCCCAGGCGGGTGAAGATGCGGCTGTAGGCCGTCTTCATGTTTTCGTATTCGCGCACCAGGTCTTCATCGTGCAGGTGGAACGAATACGCATCCTTCATCAGGAATTCGCGCGCACGCATCACGCCGAAACGCGGGCGGATCTCGTCGCGGAACTTGGTCTGGATCTGGTAGAAATTCACCGGCAGCTGCTTGTAGCTGGACAGCTCGCTGCGGGCGAAATCGCACGCCGCTTCTTCGGCGGTGGGGCTGTAGCAGAAGGTCTGTTCCTTGCGGTCCTTGATCTTCAGCAGCTGCGGGCCGAACTTTTCCCAGCGCCCGGTCTGTTCCCACAGTTCCTTGGGCTGGATGGTGGGAATCTGGAATTCCACGGCGCCGGCGCGGTCCATTTCCTCACGCACGATGCGCTCCACCTTGCGCAGCACGCGCAGGCCCAGCGGCGACCAGGTGTACAGGCCCGAGGCGAGCTTGCGGATCATGCCGGCGCGCAGCATCAGCCGGTGGCTGGTCAGCTCGGCGTCGCTGGGGGTTTCCTTGGTGGTGTGCAGGTGGAACTGGGAGAGGCGCATCGTCGGCTTCGGGATAACGGCAGAGACGCCTATTCTGCCAGCCCGGCCGGGGGGTGGGGTACTGGCAGGGCTTGCAGCCCTGCAGCCGCTTGGAGCGACGGCAACGGCAACGTCAACGTCAAAAGCGGGCTATCCGTGGGTTGGCGGGGTGGGTCCGGTTGCGGGGGACGCCGCAAGTACGTCCCTGTAGGCTTGGCCGCGG